>JBJSZF010000617.1:0-6921 GCA_046090125.1 Verrucomicrobiota bacterium | reverse complement strand
GCTCCTGCGGTGCGGCTGCGGCACCTGCTGGAGAATGGCCGACGCATCGCGCGGCGGCTGGCGGACGCGCCCCGCAAGCGGACAAGGCAGGCAGGAAACCTGGAGCGGGATTTGCAGGGAAAGTAAGGTTAACGCATATGGCCGGGTCCCCTGACCCGGCGCACCGGGCACGAGGCATCGCCACCACCGCGTGAGGGCACGCGGCCTACAGACGGACCCACTGCCGTTTCTAGGATCACCGCCATCCCGCTCCGCACGGCCCGTCGAGGCGGCGTGCGGTTCGCCGATTGGATGGGGCGCTGCAATCTCGTCGCGTGGGCCCGGGGGGGCAATTGGGCCTGCCTGCGTGACGCCGGCGGCCTGCCTGGGGCAGTCCTTGCCCCCGGTGCGTCACCGTTGGATTCGGGCGGAGCCGCCTTGGGCGAAGGCCTTGACCTGCTCGACGGTGGCCATGGTGGTGTCGCCGGGAAAGGTGGTGAGGAGCGCGCCGTGGGCCCAGCCGAGGCGGACGCAGTCCTCGGGGGATTCGCCGGCGAGGAGGCCGTAGAAGAGGCCGGAGGCGAAGCCGTCGCCGCCGCCGACGCGGTCGTGGACGTCGAGCTCGCAGGTGGGGGCGGAGTAGGTGTGGCCGTTCATCCAGGCGACGGCGCTCCAGCTATGGCGGTTGGTGGAATGCACCTCGCGCAGGGTGGTGGCGACGACCTTCACGCCAGGGAAGGTTTTGACGACGTCGTCCATCATGGCGACGAAGACGGAGGGATCGAGCTTGGAGGCGGCGTGGACGTCGGGGCCCTTGAGGCCGAGGCCCTTTTGGAGGTCTTCCTCGTTGCCCACGAGGACGTCCACGTGCTCGACGATGCGGCGCATGACGGAAAGGGCCTTGGCTTGGCCGCCCCAGATGTTCCAGAGCTTCTCGCGGTAGTTGAGGTCGAAGGAGGTCACCGCCCCGGCGGCCTTGGCGGCCTTCATGGCCTCGATGATGAGCTCGCCGGTGGTTTCGGAGAGGGATGCGAAGATGCCGCCGCTGTGGAACCAGCGGACGCCCTGGCCGAAGATCTCGGGCCAGTTGAAGTCGCCGGTCTTGAGCTGCGCGGCGGCCTCGTTGCAGCGGTTGTAGAAGACGACGGGGGCGCGGACGCCGAGGCCTTGGTCGCTGTACACGGTGGCCATGTTGGGTCCATTGACGCCGTTGTGCTTGAAGCGCTTGTAGAACGGCCGGACGCCCATGGCGCGGACGCGCTCGGCGATCAGGTCGCCGATGGGATAGTCCACCATGGCGGAGACGATCGCGGTGTTGAGGCGGAAGCAATCCTGCAGGTTGGCGGCGCAGTTAAACTCGCCGCCGCTGACGTGGATCTTGCACTCGGTGGCCTTGCGGAAGGGGATGATGCCGGGGTCGAGGCGGTGGATAAGGGCGCCGAGGGAGACGAAGTCGAGCGCGCCGCCGGTGGGGATGTTCAAGCCAGTCTTCATGAAGGTGTGCCTAACGAACGGGGCGGAGCGTGGGGAGAACGCGGCAAAAGTTCAACCGGCGGGTGCGTCAGCGTTTCTGCGGCGGCTTGTCCTGCTGGACGGTGCCGTTGCCGAAGGGGCGCGTGGTGCTGCGGGAGCCGTCGGACCACGTGGTGATGGTGCCGTTGCCAAAGGGGCGGGTATGGCCGCGCACGGCGGGTTGGCCGGGCTTGGATTGGGTGGTGAGGGTTCCGTTTCCGAAGGGGCGTTCCTGGGCGGTGGTGCCATCGGACCAGCGGGTGATCGTGCCGTTGCCGAAGGGCCGCTTGACGCCGGTGAGGGCCTTGCCATCGGCGGTGCGTTCCTGGGTGATGGTGCCGTTCCCAAGGGGACGCTCGTTCGCGCGGGTGGCGTCGGTTCGGGTGGTGAGCGTGCCGTTGCCGAACGGTCGCGTGACGCCGGACCGCGGCTTTTGGAGGGAAGGACGCGGGGGTGGAGGCGGGACGACCAAAGGGGACGGGTTGGATGGCTTGGCGACCGGCGGGTTGGCAGAGAGGACGACGGATGCGAGGAACGCCAGCGCGAGTCCGGAGCGGGTGATGTGCATGGGGTTCCGGGGTGATTGGGCTGGCATTTGGACGGAGGGCTTAGTCGCGGTCGAACGAGGCCCGTTCAGGATTGGGGACGGGTTGGGCGAAGCGGGGATTGTCGCCGTCGGGATACTCAAAGACGCGGCCCTCGAAGTTGCGGACGAGGACGCGTCCGGGTTGGCGTGCGAGGGTGTAGTTGGGATTGACGGGGACCTTCCCGCCGCCACCGGGGGCGTCGATGACGTACTGGGGGACAGCGTAGCCGGTGGTGTGGCCGCGGAGGGATTCCATGATCTCGAGGCCCTTCTCGACGCTGGCGCGGAGGTGGGCGCTGCCGGCGATGAGGTCGCACTGGTAGAGGTAGTAGGGCCGGACGCGGCACAGGAGGAGCTTGTGGACGAGGGCGCGCATGACCTCCGGGGAATCGTTGACGTGGCGGAGGAGGACGGACTGGTTGCCGAGGGGGACGCCGGCGTCGGCGAGGCGGCCGAGGGCGTCGCGGACCTCGGTGGTGAGCTCGCGGGGGTGGTTGGCGTGGACGGAAATGAAGAGGGGGTGGAACCGGCGAAGGGTTTCGCAGAGGGCGGGCGTGATGCGTTGGGGAAGGAAGATGGGGACGCGGGAGCCGATGCGGACGAACTCGACGTGGGGGATGGCTCGGAGGCGTCCGAGGAGCTCGGCAAGCTTTTCGTCGGAGAGGAGCAGGGGATCGCCGCCGCTCAGGAGGACGTCGCGGATGGAGGGGTTGGAGGCGATGTAGGCGATTTGGCGCTCGAACTCGGGATGGAAGTCATACCCGCTGGCGTTGCTCACGAGGCGGGAGCGCGTGCAATACCGGCAATAGGAGGCGCAGCGGTCGGTGACGAGGAACAGGACGCGGTCCGGGTAGCGATGCACGAGGCCCGGCACGGGGGAATGTTCGTCCTCGCCGCACGGGTCGGACAACTCCCACGGGGCCCGGTGGGTTTCATCGAGGCGCGGGACGACCTGCCAGCGAATGGCGCAGTGGGGGTCGTTGGGGTCGATGAGGCTAAAAAAGTGGGGGGTGATGCCGAGGGCGAGCTTGGATTGGCCGGCGAGGATGGCTCCGGCGCGCTCGGCGGGGGAAAGGGTGGGGAGATGGCGTTCGAGCTGCTCGACGGAGGCCACCCTGTTCTTCATGTGCCAGCGCCAGTCGTTCCAGTCGGAGTCGGGAACGTGGGCCCACGGGCCGCGAGGGGACGGGTGGAAGGCCTTGAGGGCGAGGAACTCGGGGGAGGATGGCGGCTCGGCCGCCGGGGAATCGTGCTCCATGAACGTGGGCGGCAGCCTACGGTGGAACCGTGGGGCGTCAATCAGGGCGGGGAGCGGGGAGCGGGAAGCGGGGCGGATTATTCGAAGGGGCGTTGGGTGGGGATGTTGAGGACGAAGCGGGTGAGGCCGGGGGTGGAGTGATCGAGGAGGAGGTCGCCGCCGAGGTGGCGGGCGAGGTGGCGGCTGAGGGCGAGGCCGAGTCCGGAGCCGCCGGGCTTGGAGGAGTTTTGGGGAATGAAGAGGCGTTCGCGGGCGGCCTCGGGGATGCCGGGGCCGGAGTCCTCGACCTCGATGCGCCAGGAGTGGGCGGGGGTTGGGGTGGCCTTGAGGGTGATGGAACCGCGTCCGTGGAGCGCCTGGGCGGCGTTGACGCAGAGGTTTTCGAGGATGAGGAGGCAGAGGTTGGCGGCGCGGTTGTCGAGGGTGGGTCCGGGCTGCGGGGCGAGGTTCCATTGGAGGGAGGCGGCCTCGGGTGCCTGCTGGCGGGTTTTGCGTGCGACCTCGGCGAGGAGTTCGTCCATGGGGACTTCAAAGGCGGCGAGGCCTTGCTCGTCGCGGAGGACGCGGACGACATCGTCGATCATGGAGCGCATGCGGCGGGTGGACTCGGCGGCGTCGGCGGCGTTGGAGCCGGAGGCGACGGCGTGTTGGAGGGAGGCGAGGGGATTGCGGAGGCCGTGGACGAGGTGGGAGGCGACGGCTCCAACGGCGGAGGCGCGGGCGGCAAGGGAGAGCTCGCGGTTGGCGGTTTCGAGTTGATGGGAGCGGGCCGCGAGCTGGCGGTTGGCGGTTTCGAGACGGCGGAAGGCGAGGAGCAGGGAGGCTGCGAGGAGGCTGCCGACGAGGAGGAAGGCGAGGAGGGCACGGCGTGCGAGGGCACGGTCCAGGAGCGTGTATTCGGCGGCGAGGCCGGAGGCGTCGAAGGCGAGGTAGGCAATGCCAAGGAGATCGGCTTGGCCGTTGGGTCGGAGGGGAAGCCAGAGTTCCAAGCGCGAGGGCTGGCCGGGGATGAAGCGCGGGGCGGGGGACGCGGGTATGGGTCCGGCCGCATTCCACGGCGGTGCCGGGCGTGAGTCGGCTTGGCCGAGGAGAGTGAGGAACGGATCGCCTTCCGGGCTGAAGAGATGGAGTTCGAGGAGGCCCGGGAGCTCGGGCACGACGGAGGCGTCGAGGACGGCGGCCATGGGGTCCTCGGATTGGCCCGGGCGGGGCTCGGAGAGCCGTTGTTGGACGAGGGCAGCGAGGACGGAGGCGTCGCGGTGGGCCAGTTGGCTGCGGAGTTGGAGGCGGAAGGGGAGGAGGACGGCGGCGATGGCGGCGGCGAGGAGGACCAGGGCAGCGAGGATGGAAAGGGTGCCGGGCGGGAGCCTTTGGGCGAGGGGGTTGGTGCTGCCGGGTTGCATGGGATGGCGAATGGGGCGCCTAGAAGTCGGCCTCGATCCCGGCGATCCACGTGTGGGAGCGGTACCGGTCGGCGGCGACGTTGGAGTCCTGGCGTTCGTGGAAGTATTCGGCGTAGGTGCGCAGGCGCTGGGTCCAGCGGTATTCGATGCGAGCCTCGACGTCGGTCTCGATGCGGGTGCGCGGGATGGGCTCGAAGACGGAGATGATTTGGAGGGCGAAGTCGTAGGTGGACCAACGGGCCTGGGAACGGAAGCCCCACTTGCCGGCATCGAATCGTGCGCCGAGGGCGGTCCCGATGCGGGTGTAGTCGGAAAACCCGGCTCCATTGTCGGCGCGGGTGACATGGAATCCGCGGAGGGTGGTTTGAAAGCGATGAGGGACGTTCCAGGTGTGACGCCAGACGGCCTCGAAGCGTTGGTCGTGGGTCGTGAGGAGGGTGTCGGCGAGGGGTTGTCCGAGGGGGTCGGTTTGGCGGCGGGTGTCGAAGGGGCGGGCGGTGTCTTGGAAGGAGATCTCGACGGCGGAGTTGGTGCCGTAGGCGAGGCCAACAAGGGCCTTGGGTCCGTATTCCCAATGGCTGGAGACGGGGGCTTTGAAGAGCTGTCGATTCACGGGGAGGCCGACCTCGACATAGAGGTGGGCCGGCAATCGATAGCGAAGCGTGGGTGCCAGCATGAGGCTGTCGCCGATGGCGCGGACGAAGCCGGGGTCGCTGGCGATCTCGGTGGCGTCAAAGGCTTGCTCGGCGTGGAGGTAGGTGAAGGCAACGGAGGGGACCCAGGTGCTGCCGTACCACTTGTAGGAAGCCTGGGAGAGGACGGTGCGTTCGCCGCGGACCACGGGGTCGGAAGGGGAAATCTCGACGGGGTTGAGGTAGCGGCGTTCGTCGGCGGAAACGTAGAGGGTGAAGGCGTGGCCATCGACGGGGATGCGGGTGGCGAAGAACTCGAGGCCGGCGACGAGGAGGGGAGTGTCCTGGGGGTTGAAGGCGGAGAGGATGGCGTTTTGCTTGTGGCCGCCCGCCGCGCGGACGGTCAGGAGCTTGTCCCAGAAGAGGCCGAGATCGGGCTGGGGATGGAGGCCGGGAAGTTCGGGCGGGCCGGCGAGCGCGAGCGTCGAGGCGAGGAGTGAGGCCGAACGGACGATGCCATGGACGATTCGCGGCGGGGACAAGCGCGGCGAAGGGCAGGGGCCGGGGATAAGGCCGTGATGGAAAGGCGCGGCGTGGATGGCTGCGGCGAGCATGGAGGGAAGTCGCGGGACCTGGCCAAACGAACTTGCTTCGAGCGGGGTGAGGTTGGGCGTGGGGGGCGTGGGATGCCGACAACAAAAAACCGGCGTCCAGCAGGGATGCTGGACGCCGGTCAAGCCTGCGGAAGTGGGCTAGTTGCGCCCCTTGCCCTTGCCCTCGGTGCCGCCATCAACGGCCCCGCCGTTTTCCTTGAGCTTGGCGCGGAGGTCGCGGACCTGCTCGCGGATGTCGGCGCGGAGCTGCTTGGTGTCCTCGAGGAACTTGTCGCGGTTGGACTTGAGCTGCTCCTTGAGCTTGGCCTTGTCCTCCTCGGTGGCGCCGCGGATCTGGGAGATGAGGGCCTTTTGCTCGTCTGCGAACTTCTTGGCGGCATCCTGATATTGGGTGACGAGCTTCTTCACGTCCTCGGGCAACTCGACGCCCTTGGGGATGCCGATGCGCGGGATGTCGAGGCCGGGACGCCCAGGGCCGCCGGGACGGCCGGGGCCGTCGCCTTCGGGCTTGGCGGGGGGTGTGGGCGGGTTCTGGGCCAGGGCACCTAGGGCGATGACCGTGGAGGCCAGGATGGCGAGGTGACGGAACAGCTTCATGATGAACCTTTGCTTTTGACTCACGTTTTCTGCCGGGCGGCTCACTTGTGCGAGCCGTTGGACAGTCTGGGATCCGATCAGCAACCGGGATGCCAAGGGGGATTCGGGAGGGGATGCCCTGCTGGAAATGGCCTTTTGTTGGCCTTTTCGTTGAGTGCCGTGGCGGCGTCAGGCGGTTCGTTGCGGGTTGGGAGGGAGACGGGCGCGGCGGGCAGGGTGCATTTCCCATGCACGGCACGGTTTTTTGGGGGCCCTCACCCACCGGTGTCGGACGCGGTGGGTGACAACCCTTGGGGGGGGAGCCCATGGCGGGCTTGGGCGCGACGAGACCTTTGCGGTC
>JBJSZF010000616.1:0-8882 GCA_046090125.1 Verrucomicrobiota bacterium | reverse complement strand
CGACGGTTGCGATGGTCACCGCCCAACGTCACGGTGCCCCTTATGCGAACCATCGATTACTGCGTTTTCCGTGAGGACGAGTTTTACGTGGCCCAATGCCTGGACGCGGACGTCTCAAGCTTCTGCCATTCGCGCGAGGAGGCCGTGGCACAGCTCAGGGAAGCCGTGGAACTCTACTTCGAGGGGGAAGCCAAGCCCGAATGGGATAATGTCAGCGAGGTGAGCGTCGGCCAGGAACGCATCCCTGCCTAGGCACCTCGGCTCCGTGGAAGTCATCCGGGTGCATCCTTGGGGCATGAACTCCATGCCCGTGTTGATTGCCGCCCTTGCGTCCGCCGCGTTCGTTGCCCATGCGGAGCCGTGGGTCGTCTATGAGCCCAAGCCCGGCACCGCCAACGGCAAGCACGTGGTGCTCTTGTCCGGCGATGAGGAGTACCGGTCCGAGGAAGGCCTGCCGCAGATGGGCAAGATCCTCAGCCAACGCCATGGCTTCCGCTGCACCGTCCTCTTCACCCAGGACGCCGATGGCACGATCAACCCCAACAACCAGACGAACATCCCCGGGATGCACCTGCTGGGGTCCGCCGACCTCGTGGTGAACCAGTTCCGGTTCCGCGAGCTGCCGGACGCGGACATGAAGCACTTCGTGGACTACCTGGGCACGGGGAAGCCCATGATCGTCGTCCGCACGGCCACGCACGCCTTCAACTACGAGCGGAACAAGCAAAGCCCCTACGCCAAGTACTCGTGGACGGCGAAGGGCGGCGGCTTCGGCGGCATGACCGTGGGCGAGACGTGGACGTACCACCACGGCAACCACGGCGGCGAGGCCACGCGCGGCGTCATCGACGGCCGCAACCGCGCCCATCCCATCCTGCGTTCCGTCAACGACGTGTTCGGCCCCACGGACGTGTACGGGGTGAACGCGGACTTCCCGTTGGACGCCACGGTCCTGCTGCACGGGCAGGTGTTGACGGGGATGAAGCCGAACGACGGCCCGAACCTTTCCAAGGCGATCATGCCGTTGGTCTGGATGCGCGAGGTGCCGGCCGGCGAGGGCCGCAAGGGCAAGGTCCTGTGCAGCACGATCGGCGCGGCCACCGACCTCCTGAGCGAGGACCTGCGGCGGTTGTTCGTCAACGCCACCTATCACCTCACCGGGCTCGACGTCCCCAAGAAGGCCGACGTTGCCATCGTCGGCGAGTACCAGCCCACGCCGTTCGGGTTCAACTCGTTCAAGAAGGGCGTGAAGGTGTCGTCGCACGAGCTGAAGTGACGGGTGGGGCTTGGGTGGGACGGCCCGGGGCAACGACGATGAGGCGCGGCCCCGAGGGTTGAACGCGAGGGCGTCCCGGGCGCAATCTGACGTGGATGAAGGACGTGGACACGAAGCCGGCGACGGGGCACGGGAGCCTCGCGGGGTATCGTTCCATGACGGGGGTCCATGACGAGCTGCGCGCGGCCGACGGGTCGCTGCGGCCGGCGTGGTCGGCGTTGATGCCGCGCCTGCTGGCGCTCGGGGCTCCCGAGCTGGTGCGCCGCCGGGACACGGCCCTCCGGCTGCTGCGCGAGCATGGCGTCACCTACAACGTCTATGGGTCCGACGACGGGTTGTCGCGCGGATGGATCCTGGACCTGGTGCCGGCCTGCGTGACGGCGCAGGAGTGGGCGGGGATCGAGCGCGGCCTGGTGCAACGGGCGCGGTTGATGGACCTGTTGCTGGCGGACCTGTACGGGCGGCAGGTGGCGCTCAAGGAAGGCTGGCTGCCTGCGCCGCTCGTCCATGCCAGCGGCGGCTACCTGCGCGCGTGCCATGGCCTCCAGCCGCCGGGTGGACGCCACCTGTACCTCCATGCCGTGGACCTGGCGCGAAGGCCGGACGGAAGCTGGTGCGTGCTGGCGGATCGCACGCAGGCCCCATCGGGGGCCGGGTACGCGCTCGAGAACCGGATCATCGTGTCGCGCGTGTTGCCGGATGACTTCCGCGAGTGCGGCGTGGCGCGGTTGGCGGGCTTCTTCGGGGCGTTGCGGGATGGGTTGCGCGCGGCGACGCCCCGGCCCGCCTCCACGCCGTGCGTCGTGGTGCTCACGCCGGGGCCGTACAACGAGACGTACTTCGAGCATTCCTACCTGGCGCGGTACCTCGGGTTTCCCTTGGTCGAGGGCGGCGACCTGACGGTGCGGGACCGGCGGGTGTACCTGAAGACGTTGGAGGGATTGAGGCCGGTGGACGTCATCCTGCGGCGCGTGGACGACACGTTCTGCGACCCGTTGGAGCTGCGGCCGGACTCGTTCCTCGGCGTCGCCGGGCTCGTGGATGCGGCGCGCGCGGGCCACGTGGTGATTGCAAACGCGCTGGGCGCGGGCGTGGTGGAGTCGCCGGCGATGCTTCAGTACCTGCCCGGGCTGGCGCGCGGCTGGCTGGGCGAGGACCTGCTGCTGCCAGGCGCCCAGACGTGGTGGGCGGGGACGCCGGAGGGCCTCCGGGCCGCGCTGGCGTCGCCGGAACGCATGGTGTGGAAGCGGACGTTTGGCGGCGCGGCGGACCCGGTGTTCGGGGAGGAACAGGACCGGGTGGACCGGGAACGGTTCGTGGCGCGGGTGAAGGCGTCGCCAACCGAGCACGTGGCGCAGGAGCGGGTGGAGCTTTCCACCACGCCCTTGTGGACGGGCGAACGCTGGGAGCCGCGCCCGATGGTATTGCGGGCCTACATCGCGGCGGATGGCCAGGGCGGCCACGTGGTGATGCCGGGCGGGCTGGCGCGGTTCTCGCCGTCGCCGGACTCGCCGGTGGTGTCGTCGCAGCGAGGCGGCGGCGCGAAGGACACGTGGGTGTTGGCGGAGGGCCCGGTGGAGCCCGTGACGTTGCTGCGGCCCGGGGGGCAGGTGGTGCGGCTGGAACGCGCCCCGGCGGACGTGCCGAGCCGGGTGGCGGACAACCTGTTTTGGCTGGGACGATACGCGGAGCGGCTGGAGCACCATGCGCGGCTGCTGCGGGCCACGTTCCACCGGTTGGGCGGCGAGAGCACGCCGGACGCCCAGGCGGAGCTCGCGGGGTTGGTGCAGGCGTGGGTTTCTTTGGGGCACTTCCCGGACCGCTTTGGACGCGAGGCGGGCGAGGCGGAGCTGGCGGAGGGCCTGATGGCGCTGGTGACGTCCGCGCAGCGGCCCGGGAGCGTGCGCGAGATCCTGGGCAGGCTCCGGTACATCACGTCGGGCGTCCGCGACCGCCTTTCGAATGACACGTGGCGCATCTTCCAGCGGTTGCAGGGGAACGGCCGGGCAGGGTCGGGCGCGACGCGGGCGGAGGACGTGCCGGCGCTGTTGAACACGCTGGTGATGGACCTGGCGGCGTTCAGCGGGATGGAGCTGGAGAACATGACGCGCGGCCATGCGTGGCGGTTCCTGGAGGTGGGTCGGCGGCTGGAACGGGGCATGAACCTGCTCGACCTCACCCGCGCCGTCGTGCGCACGGGCGGCCACGGCCCGGCCACGTTGGTGCCGTTGCTGGAGGTCGCGGACTCCGTGATGACGTACCGCCGCCGCTACTTCGAGCAGGTGCATCTGGCGACGGTCCTGGACCTGTTGCTGGCGGACGAAAGCAACCCGCGGGCGTTGGCGTTCCAGCTTGAAACGTTGGCGGAACACCTGGAGTTCCTGCCGCGGGACCGTTGGACGAGCGGCGATCCGGCGGAGCAACGGGCGTTGTTCCAGGTGGTGGAGGCGCTCCAGGGCGCGGACCTGGGCGAGCTAGGGGCGCGGGCGGAGACGGGAGACGCGGAGGACCTGGATGCGTTGATCGGGAGGTTGGCCGCCGGGCTTCGGTCCATCTCGGACCATCTCACGCTCCGGTACTTCAGCCATGCGGTGGTGCGCACCAGCTAGGGATTCCGCGATGCACACCTATCGGATCACGCACGTCACGACGTACCACTACGAGGCCGAGGTCTCGGTGTCGCATCACCTGCTCCACTTGCAGCCGCGGACGTTGCCGCGCCAGCGGGTGCGCGGGTTTGACGTGGTGGTGCAACCCGTCCCGTCCACGCGCGCGCCGCGCATCGACGCCTTCGGCAACCACGCCGAGATCGTCACGATCGAGGGTGCCCACCGTCACATGGAGATCGTCATGGGCTGCCTCGTCGAGGTGGACCCCTCCGCCTCGACCGAGGGCGTCGAGACCCCGTCCTGGGAGGACGTGGCCCGGGCGTGCGCGGCAGAGGGATGGTCCGATGCCGTGGAGGCGGGGGAGTTTCGATTCGACTCGCCGCAGGTGCGGCGCGGGCCGGGCTGCGTCGCCTTTGCGAGACATTCGTTCCCGGCGGGAAGGCGTTGGCTCGACGGCGTCCGGGACCTGTGCCGACGCATCCACGAGGAGTTCGAGTTCGACCCGCGTGCCACGACGGTGTCCACGCCGGTGGAGCAGGTGTTGTCGGGGCGGCGGGGCGTTTGCCAGGACTTTGCCCACGTGATGCTGGGCTGCCTGCGCAGCCTGGGCCTGCCGGCCCGCTACGTCTCGGGCTACATCGAGACGGTGCCGCCGCCGGGCCAGGCGCGGCTGGTGGGCGCGGATGCCACTCACGCATGGGTCTCCGCCTATTGCCCGGGGCTGGGCTGGATCGACCTGGACCCAACCAACGGGCTGCTGCCCTCGGACCGGCACGTCACGGTGGCGTGGGGCCGGGACTTTTCGGACGTGAGCCCGGTGCGTGGCGTGCTGGTGGGAAGCGGGAGCCACGTGCTGCGGGTGTCGGTGGACGTGGAGCCGGTGGCGGATGAGGCGTAGTGGCGAGTGGCGAGCGGGATGCCCGGCCTCGGGTGCGGCCCCAGTGCCCATTCAGCCCAGAAACGGCATTCGAAGAGGATTTCAAAACGAGGAAAGGGCCCTTCCATCAGGGAAGATGGGCAGGAACCCAAGGGGTTACCCTGCGAGTGAGGTCGTAGTGGACTCGGCGCGGCTGTAGGCCGGGTCCCCTGACCCGGCGCACCGGGCATGCGGCATCGCCGACGCCGCGTGAGGGCACGCGGCCTACAGACTGCCCAACTGCCGTTTCTAGGTTCAGCCGTTGCGTCAGGCGGCGGGGCCGCCGGGCTTGCCGCCGCCGACGAGGTGGAGGACGGCCATGCGGACGGCGAGGCCGTTGGTGACCTGCTCGAGGATCACGGAGCGGCTGGAGTCGGCGAGCTCGCTCTCGATTTCGACGCCGCGGTTGATGGGGCCCGGGTGCATGATGAGCGCGTCCGGCTGGAGCAAGGCCATGCGGGCGGACGTCAGGCCGAACAAGGACGCATATTCGCCCGTGGAAGGGAACATGGTCTTGCGTTGCCGCTCGTGCTGGATGCGGAGGAGGTTGACGACGTCGGCCCCGCGCAGTGCGTCCTCGACGTTCCAGGTGACGCGGCAGCCGAGGCTCTCGAAGGCCTTGGGTACGAGCGTGGGCGGGCCGCAGAGGGTGACGTCGGCACCGAGCTTGAGGAGGGCCCAGATGTTGGAGCGTGCGACGCGGCTGTAGAGGATGTCGCCGAGGATGGTGACCTTGAGGCCGGCGACGCGGCCCTTGCGTTGCCAGACGGTGAAGGTGTCGAGCAGGCCCTGGGTGGGGTGCTCGTGGGCGCCGTCGCCGGCGTTGATCACGTGGGCCTTGGCGAAGCGGGCGAGGAAGTGCGGTGCTCCGCTCGCGCCGTGGCGAAGGATGATGAAGTCGGCGTTGAGGGCCTCGAGGTTGCGGACGGTGTCCTTGAGGGTCTCGCCCTTGCGGAGCGAGGAGGCCTCGGCGGAGAAGTTGATGACGTCGGCGCTCATGCGGAGCGCGGCGAGCTCGAAGCTGATGCGGGTGCGGGTGCTGGGCTCGACGAAGAGGTTGATGACGGTCTTGCCGGCGAGGCCTGTCTCCTTCTTGACCTCGCGTTCGCCGACGGCGCGGAAGGCGCGTGCCGTCTCGAGCACGGCCCAGATTTCGTCGGCCCCGAGGGATTGGAGGTCGAGCAGGTGGCGGTGGTTCCAGGAAGTCATCGTGGGGAAAGGCGGCGCGGACGGGTCAGGCCGCGACCGCGTGCCGGGCGCGGCGCCATCCGGACCGATGATGGGTGACCCAGTCGATCAACGCGGCGTCGAAGCCGATGTCATGACCGACCTTTTCCGAGACCAGCCACTTGTGCCGGAGGATCTCGTCCCGCTCCGCGAGATACTCCTGGTAAAGCGTCGAGCGCCGCGCCCATGACCGTGCGCCCGCCTTCGCTTCTCCTTCGTTTCCCATGCGTCAGCCTTTGTTGAGCGGGACCGTATCCACGCGCCCCGACGACTCAACCAGCAAGTTCCAACGTGGCAACTTCGGCGTCACGCTGGCGTGGAGGACCGGAACACCGCCGTGGCCTCCCCAAAGGCCGCCGCCGCCGCCGCCAGCAGGGGGAGGTCCGCGTCCACGCGCGTCCAGTCGGGGCTCTTGGCGGCCGCCTCGATGCGCGCGAGGACCGCCGCCAGGCGACGCGCACCGAGGTTGCCGGCGCTTCCCTTCAACCCATGGGCCAGCGCGGCGAGGCCCTTGGCGTCCCGCGCCGCCGCCGCCGCCGCAAGCCCGGGCGAACGCGCCGCCCAGTCCGCCTGGAACAAGCCCAGCAACTCGCCCAGCGCCGCCGGATCGTCCGGCACCTCCAACGCCCGGAGCGTCGCCTCGTCCAGGGCGGGAATGGAGCCCGTTCCGGGGTCCGTTGCCGCCGCTGGGGCGGAGGGCATGGCAAGCCCGTTGGCCTCCGCGCGGGCGGGCGCAGGGCCGAGCGCCGTTTGCCGGAACGCGAGCGCCCGCCGCAGCGCCGCCTCCAGCGCCCCCACCTCCATGGGCTTCGTCAGGAAGTCGTCCATTCCCGACGCGAGGCAGCGCTCGCGGTCCCCGACCATGGCGTTGGCCGTCAGGGCGATGATGAAGTGCGGGACGCGACGGCCGTAGGCTCCGTCGGCCTCCTCCAGCCGCACGTGGTGCGTCGTCTCGTACCCGTCCAGCTCGGGCATCTGGCAATCCATCAGGATCACGTCGAAGGGCTCGCGCGACACCATGGACAGGACCTGCCGGCCATCGGCGGCGACCGACGCCGTCGTGCCGAGCTTGTGCAGCATCGAGAGGGCGACGCGTTGGTTCACGATGTTGTCCTCCGCCAGCAGGATGCGGAGGCCGGCGATGCCCTCGCGCCCGTTGCCCGGCGCCGCGGAGGGAGCGGACGACCGGCGCTCCGTCATCTCCTCGCCACGGGCGACGACGCGCAACGTCTCCAGCAGCCGCGCCCGCTTCACGGGCTTCACGACATGCGCGGCGACGCCCACGGTCCGGAGCAACCCCACGTCCAGCCGCTGCCCCAGCGGCGTGGCCAGCACGAGCCGCGCCCGCTCCAGCCCGGGCGACCCATGCACCTCGTGCGACAGCGTCAACGCGTCCATGTCCGGCAACTGCAAGTCCAGCACCGCCAGGTCAAACGCGCGGCCCGTGGCCGCCGCCGACCGCATCCGGTCCAGGCCCTCGGCCGCCGTCGATGCGAACTCCGGCGCGAACTCCGTCCCCGCCAGCTCGTGCGCGTACACGTCGCGGGTCCTGGGATGGTCCTCGACGACGAGCACCCGGAGCGGCGGCCCCTCGGGCGTGTCCGGAAGGGCGGCGACGCCCTCGCCCATGGGCAAGGTGAACCAGAACGTCGAGCCCCTGCCGGACTCGCTGCGGACGCCCATCTCGCCACCCATGGCGCGCACGAGGCCCCGGCTGATGGACAGGCCGAGGCCCGTGCCGCCAAAGCGCCGCGTCGTCGATCCATCCGCCTGCACGAACGGCTCGAAGATCCGTCCTTGGGCCTCCGGCGCGATGCCCACGCCCGTGTCCGACACCTCGAAGCGCGCGATGCAGGGCCCGCCGTTGGAGGGCTCGACCTCCACGCGCAGCCACACCTCGCCGCGCTGGGTGAACTTCACGGCGTTGTTGAGCAGGTTGGTGAGCACCTGGCGCGTCCGGCCCGCGTCCCCCCGCACCGTGGGCGGCAGCCGGTGGTCGATCCACACGGTGAACTCCAGTTGCTTGCCAAAGGCGCGCTCCGCCATCAGCTCGGCGGTGTCCTCCACCAGCTCCCGCATGTCGAAGGGCCGCGCCTCGAACTCCATCCGCCCGCTCTCGATCTTCGAGAAGTCCAGGATGTCGTTCAGGATCGTCAGCAGGCCGTCCGCGCACGACCGCAGCGTGTCGAGGTGGTCCCGTTGCTCCGGCGTCAGCGGGGTGTCCAGCAACAACCGCGTCATGCCCACGATCCCGTTCATGGGCGTGCGGATCTCGTGGGACGTGTTCGCCAGGAACTGCGCCTTCGCACGGGAACTCTCCACGGCGGCGTCGCGGGCCATCTCCAGCTCGTGCTCGGCCCGCTTGCGCGCCGTGATGTCCTCGACCGTGCCCTCGTAGTACATCAACGCGCCGTCCTTGCCCCGGACCGCCCGCGCGTTCTCCGCGATCCAGATCACCGACCCGTCCTTGCGAAACACCTGGCTCTCGAACCCCTCGATCCGGTCGTGCTCCTGCAACAGCCGCTGGAACTCCTCCCGCCGGCTCCGGTCCACGTAGAGCTGCTCCCCGATGTTCGTCCGCGCCGCCACCAGCTCGTCCACCGTCCCGAACCCGTAGATGCGCGCCAGCGCCCGGTTCGCGGACAGGTAATGCCCGTCGGGCGTCGTCTGGAAGATCCCGTCCACGGCGTTCTCGACGATGTCGCGGTACTTGGCCTCCGCGCGCTCGAGCTTCTCCTGCGCCAGCTTGAGGTCCGTGATGTCGCGCGACACCCCAAACGTCCCCACCACGGCCCCCCGGGGGTCGCGCAGCGGCAACTTGCTGGTCAACACCCACGTCACCCGCCCGTCCGGC
>JBJSZF010000615.1:0-1897 GCA_046090125.1 Verrucomicrobiota bacterium | reverse complement strand
ACCCCAGACCGGCCCAACGGGCCGAAAGGCGGTCGCCCAGGGCCAAGCAACGCGTCGCCCTGGATGCCGATCCCACCCATCGCCGGGAGCGCGGACGTCCACGGCCGCATCCCCCAACACGCGCCGCCGACCCAATCCCCGGCATGGCCACGACGCCAACGCCCCGTGCCCGTCATGCTGGCACCCCTCCAGGGTGCGAGGTCGTCTGAGCCGGACCGATTCAGTTGGGAGGGAAGTGATGGCGAAGCAGATGCTGCCGCAAGCCGAGGAGTGAGCGAGGCGCGGGCCGGTACGAGGCCCGTAACGAGCGAAGGACGAAGGAGTTGCGGAAGCAGATCGAGCAAGCACGACCGATCCAACTGAATCGGTCCGGCTGATGGCCCAAGTCCGGTGGTGTCGCTTCGCTCAACCACCGGCTACACGCTGTCATCCCTCCGGGATGCCCCCTCGCCCCCCGCTTCCCGCTCCCCGCTCCCCGCTCCTCCCCCCATGTCCCACGTCCCTCAGCACGGACTTCCGAAGCCCCATGCTGTTGGCCCTCGAAACGTGCGCCACCCAGGCCACGACGCGCTCCGTCAACTCCCGGGGCGCCGCCGTCCCCATGCGCACCCGCAGCGCCATCGCACGCAGTCGGCGACCGGCATACACCACCTTCCTCGCCTTCACCCGGCGTCGGCTCGGCCACACCCGAAAGCCCAGGAACGACACGCCCTCGGTCACATGGCGGGGCTGGCTTCGCGGGTGGGCCACCAGCCGGAGGGACCCCAGACGCTCCGCCACGGCGTCCCGCCAGCGCCACATCTCCCGCCAATCGTCCCCGAACAACCGAAAGTCATCCACGTACCGCACGTATCCCGGGCAACGCAGCTCACGCTTCACGAAGTGGTCGAACGACGTCAGGTACACGTTCGCCCAGAGCTGGCTGGTCAGGTTCCCGATCGGCAGCCCGCGCGGCCTCAGCCCCGCCAACAGGTCGTCCCCGTCAAAGTACCGCGTGGTGCGATGGCCCTCGTGCACCCCTGCCCCGCCCTCCAGCACCCGTGCGGCCAACGCCATCACCCGATCGTCGGCAATCTTCGCGCGGAGCTGTCCCAGCAAGATTTCATGGTCCACCGACGGGAAGAACTGTTGCACGTCCATCGCCAGCACGTGGTCATGCCGCCGGGCGTGCCGCTGGCACGCATCCAACGCCCGGTGTGTCCCATGGCCCACACGGTTCGCAAACGAGTCCGCAACGAACGACCGCTCCAGCAGGGGTGCCGTCACGTTGCACAACGCATGATGCACCACCCGGTCCCGGAACGGCGCCGCCGAGATCAGCCGCCGCTTCGGCTCATGGATATGGAAGCTCACGTGCGGACCGGGACGCCACGCACCCGACGCCAGTTCCTCCCCCAACGTCACGAGGTTCTCCTCCAGCCGCGCCTCAAACGACGCCACCGACGCCATGCGCCGCTTCCCCCGACTGGCCCGCACCCATGCCTCCCACAGGTTCTCCCACCCGCACAACCGCCCAAACAACCCGTCCATCATGCGCCCCTTGCCGCCCGGCAAGGTCCGGCACCAGGGCCATCTGCCCAGGGTGCCGGACGGTTGCTATGCTTCCGGCCAGGCATCGCCCGTCGCGGAACGGAGCCAGCTCCGCCATCAAATGCCTCGGCCCGGAAACGGCCTGCGCCGTCGCCGGGCAACCCCGGCAGGGAAAGCCCTGCTGTCACCTCGATGTGGGACGCCGCCAACCGAAACCCCACGTTCGTGTTCCGGTTCGTGGGATGGTTCCTGTTGCGGTACGCGGAGCGGCAGTCGCGGGGATCGTTGTTCCACGCGCCGACGCGAACCACGCGGACGTCTTCGAGCTGGCCCACGCCGTCACCCTGCCCCTCACCCCGCCCCATGG
>JBJSZF010000614.1:0-5981 GCA_046090125.1 Verrucomicrobiota bacterium | reverse complement strand
CCTTCGCGAGCGCGGGCTGCTCGACGAGACGTTGGTCGTGTGGACGACGGAGTTTGGCCGGACGCCCATCACGCAGGGCAACGATGGCAAGGGCCGCGACCATCATCCGCTGGCGTTCACCATCTTCCTCGCAGGCGCGGGCATCCAGCCGGGCGCGACGCACGGCGCCAGCGACGAGATCGGCTACGCGGCCGCCGTTGATCCCGTGGAGTTCTACGACGTCCACGCCACGGTCCTTCACCTGCTCGGCCTCGATCACAAGCGGCTCACGTTCCGCCACAACGGCATCGACCGCCGCCTCACGGACGTCCACGGAGAGGTCATGACGCGGATCTTGAAGGGGTGAAACGGTGGGCGGTGAGCGGTGAGCGGTGAGCGGTGAGCGGTGAGCGGTGAAGAGAGGAAGGATGAAGGATGAAGGTTGAAGGGGGGATCGGGCGATGGGCGAAGTGGGGGGCCGTCCTTGGCATGGGTTGGTTGGCGGCGTCGGGATGCGTTGCGCCCCGGGGGATGCAGGGGCGGCAGGTGGCGCGGGGCGTGCCGGGCGAGGCCCTGGCTGCGGCCGACATCCGCGCGGTGTTGGGCGCGCAGGTGGACGCATGGAACCGGGGCTCCATCGACGACTTCATGGCGGGCTACGACGCGTCCACCGGGACGCGGTTTGCATCCGGGGGCGACGTCACGCTGGGCTGGGAAACAGTCCGCAACCGCTACCGGGCGCGATACACGTCGCGCGAGGCCATGGGGCGATTGGCGTTCACGGGATTGGACGTGCGCGTGCTGTCGGCCGACGACGCCCTGGTGTTTGGGACATGGACGTTGACACGGTCGGGGGACGCCCCGACGGGGTTGTTCACGTTGCTGATGCACCGGACGCCGGCGGGGTGGCGGGTCGTGCACGACCACACGTCGTCGGCGGAGCGGTGAGGCCGGGAGACGGATATTACCCGAGGATGTCGAGGGCGAGGATTTCGCCGGGCTCGCATTCGGCGACGATCTCGAAGGGACGGCAGCAGACCTCGCAGTCGGTGGTGAGGCGTTGCTGGGGCTGGGAGGTGTCGAGGACCAGCTCGAAGCCTTGGCCACAGAAGGGGCAGGTGACGTCCGCAGGGCATTCCATGCGTGGTAGGTGGACCGGCTCGGCCATGCGTGCAAGGGGCGACATGGCGGCGCGCGCGTGAATCCCAAAACTTGAAACTTGAAACCGCCGGGCGGCTCGCTCCCCCTTGTGGGCAGCGCGTATGCCCTACGACGACACGGAGTTTGTTGAGCGTGAGTTTCCCCCTGGCCCGGCGGCGGGCCGAGCATCGGCCGTTGCGGCCGGTCGCGGCGCCGCGCCCTCGCGCGAGGACCTGGACGCGCAGGTGACGTCCACGCAGCAGCAGTTGGCGAAGCTGCGGGAGGCGCAGGAGCAACTCGAGCGGGCCAAGGCCGAGCTCGAGGAGATGCGGCGGCGGCGGGCCGAGTTCCAGAACGGCCGGGCGGAAATGCAGGACCAGCTCACGCGCGCCGTGGAGCTCCTGGGCAACGCCGAGTTCGAGGCGCGCCGTTCCGCCGAGCAAATGGCCAAGTCCCTCGCCGGGCTCCGCCACTCGCTGGAGCAGGTGCAGTCGATCAACGAGCAGGCATGGACGGACTCGGACTGGACCCAAAACCTGAGTCGCGCGCTCACGGTGATCGAGTCGTCGCGGATGGAGCTGAACTCCGCGCGGTTGCACTGGCCGGTCTTGGATGGGGCGCGTTCGCCGGCCGGGGCGGCCGCCAGCCCGGCGGCTTCGCTGGGCCTTGCGGACCTTCCCATGGGTCGATTGCTCCGGCTGGGGCTGGCATTGACGTGGCCGTTGTTGGTGGCGGCGCTGGCGGCCGTGGTGGTACTGGCGTTGGCGCTGAACCGTCGTTGACGGCCATGGCCTTCTTCCGCAGGCGCAAGGATCCGCTGGAGGCGCACGCGCAGGAGCTGGCCGGCAAGATCAAGCGGCTGGAACGTGAGCTGCGCGAGGCAGGGCAGGCCCCGGCCGTCGGCAAGGCGCGCCCATCCGGCCCGATGGACGTCCCGGCGCCCGCCGCAGCCAGAAGTCCCTCCTTGGATCGACCCCACGTCGCCCGCACGCGCGGCCCGGCCGACCAAGTCCCCAGGATGCCCGCCCCGGCCGTCCCGCGCCCTGGATCCAGCCGCCCCGCCCCCGACTCCGCGCAAGACCCGCTGCTCAGCCCCATGGGTGCGCGAAAGTTCGACCTCCCGGCCGCTTGGCGACGATGGGTCGGTCGCCTGGCATCGGGGCCCGCCGAGACCGCCGCGTCCTCCCGGTACCGGACGTCCAACTCCATCCACGGGCTGCGTCCGTTGCGGTACGAGAAGCGGGTGGCGCGGAACCGCTTCATCGGCCTGTTCGTCCTCCTCGTGCTGGTCCTCACCGGCCTCGCGCGCGTGTACGTGGTCAACCTGCGGTAGCCAGCCGCGCCGCAATCCGTGCGGCCGTCTCGGCGGGGGGCTCGTCGGCCGGCAACTCCAGCCATTCCAAGTCCAGTTGGCCGCGGAACCACGTTCCCTGCCGCCGCGCGAACTGGCGGGTCCGGACCTTGACCTCCTCGGCGGTCTGCAAGCGGCCGCGCAGGCCGTCGAGGTGTTCCACGACCTGGCGGTAGCCAATGGCCTGCATGGCGGTGCGGTTGCCGCGCAGGCCCCGTGACACCAACGAGCGCACCTCGTCCACCAGCCCCGCTTGGAACATCGCATCGACG
The DNA here is from genome assembly GCA_046090125.1 of Verrucomicrobiota bacterium. Classification (GTDB taxonomy): domain Bacteria; phylum Verrucomicrobiota; class Verrucomicrobiia; order Limisphaerales; family UBA9464; genus UBA6176. The sequence continues at coordinate 3,239 of JBJSZF010000614.1, read as the reverse complement.
CGCCGCTCGATCCGGCGGGCCAGGTCCTCCCGCGCCCGGGCAAGCCCGAAGCCCCGGCCCGCAAGCGCCTGCGCGCGGTCCGGCCACCGCGCACGCTGCCGCGAGAACGGTTGTCCCGTCAGGCGAATCACCTCCACCGCCCGCACGACCCGCCTTCGATTGGCGACGTCGATCTCGTCGAACGTTTCCCAGTCCTTGCTGGCCAGCTCGTCGAGCAACGCCTCCAGGGGCGTCGCCTCCAGCTCCGCGCGCAGCGCCGCGTCCGGCGCGGGCGCCGTCCCGAGCCCGTTCAACCACGCGTTGAAGTAGAGGCCCGTCCCGCCGCACAGGATGGGAACGCGGCCCCGTCCCCGGATGTCGGCCACGGCCTCCCGGGCCAGGGTGACGAACCGCGCCGCGTCGAAGCTCTCCGTGACGTCCGCCACGTCCACGAGGTGATGCGGCACGCGCCGGCGTTCCTCCGCGTTGGGCTTGGCGGTGCCCACGACCATGCCGCGGTACACCTGCATGGAATCCACGCCGACGATCTCGCCGCCGAGGACCTCGGCCAGGGCGAGGGCGACGGCGGACTTGCCGGTGGCGGTGGCGCCGGCCAGGAGCACCGGGCGGGTTGGGGAGGCCGCATCCGGCGTGGGGCCGTCGCTCATGGGGAGCCCGGCGTCGGCTTGTTGGGCTGCGCCGTGTCGTTCAGGCAGGCCAGCAGCAGCAGGATGCCCACGCCCGTGCAGATGGCCATGTCGGCGACGTTGAAGGCGGGGAAGCCGGCCTCGGCGCCGCTGCGCTTGACCACGTGAAAGTACAGGAAGTCCACGACGTGGCGTCGGCTGGGCAGCAAGCGGTCCACGAGGTTGCCCAGGGTGCCCCCGAACAGGAGGCCGAGCGCCCACTGCCCGGCCATGCGGTGCGCCTCGAAGTGATGGCGCCAATGCCAAAGGCCCGCCACGGCCGCCAAGGCCACCAGCGCCAGCACGCCATTGTTGCCATGGAACAGGCTCCATGCGGACCCGGTGTTGCCCCAGTGCACCAAGGATAGGAAGCCGCGGATGACGGGGCGTTGCGTCTCGAAGGGCAACGCCCACACGACCCATGCCTTGGTCAGTTGGTCGAGCACCCAGATGGCGCCGCCCACCACGAGGATGCGCCACTCGCCGCTCATGCCGCGCCACGCTTGCGCCAGAGCCGTCATGGGCGCGCGTCCGCCTCCACCAGCGACAGGATGGCCTCCGACGGGATGGTCATCTTCACGACCATCTGGGTGGAGGGCGCGTCGCCCTTCGGGCTGGCGTGGATCGTCTGGGTGCGCGCCACCATGCCCACGACGCTCCCATGCCGGTTCAGCACCGGTCCGCCGCTGGAGCCCACCGCGAAGTCCGCCGTCACGCACATCCACTCCAACGGGGCCGCGTTCGGCTCCACGGCACGCAGCGCGTACCGGGAAACCGCCCCTTGCGTGAACGTGTACAGGTCGCCGCTCGGGTGCGCGATCACGGACACCGGCCGTCCCACGGGCTCTCGGGGGGACAACGGCAACGGAACCAACCCCTGCGGATCCACCCGGAAGATGACCACGTCCCGCGCCGCGTCCGCCGCCAGCACCTCGCGGATGGGCAAGCATCGCCCGTCCAGCGTCATTACCCCAAACGCCACCACGTTCGTCTCCTTCACCCCCGCGAGGACGTGGTAATTGGACACCACCTCGCCGCGGTCGCCCACCACCCAGCCCGTCCCCGTCCCGCCCGTGTGCCAGTGCGGGCATCGCGGGCACTTGTACACCGACCCCATCGCCACCACGGACGCCGAGCAACGCTCATAGACCTGCTCGGGCTCCAGCGTCCGCCGCCCGGGCCGCGCCAGCCGAACCCGCGCCTTGGCAGGGTCCCGTGCCTTCAGTTGCTCCTTCAACGACTCCATCGGCAACGTGCCGCCCGACCGGAACTTCTCGCCCAGATCGTCCGCGAACCGCCGCCAACGCCCCACGTCGTCCATCACGCGCCGCGAATCGGGGCCGGGAGCCGCATGCCCGATGGCCGTCGCCCAAGCCAATAACAAAAGCCCCAGCCATCCTCGTGGGCAACCGAGCCCCCGGACCTTGGCGACGTGATCCCGTGACATGATGCCGCCGACGCTGCCGCGAAAGGAGCCCCGCGCCAACCGCCGAGTTCCGCCGAACGCGAGCGGGGTGCCAGCACTCCCCCGGCTGCACGGGGAGGCCGCCTTCAATGCCGCACGGCCACGAAGCCGTGGACGTAGCCGCAGCGGTCGCAGATGAGGCAGTAGCCCTCGTTTTCGGACCACGAGGGCGTCATGCCGGCCGTGAGGGCGGTGTCGAAGTGGGTTTTGCGCCGGTGGAACGCGTCGTGCGCGCACATGAGGCATTGCAGGCGGCGTCCTTGGATTTCAACCGCCTCGGCCTGGGTCTTGAGCAACGTCATGGAAACCTCCGCAGCCATGCGCAAGCGCACGGCCGTCTTCCTGCGGGCTCGGCCGGGCGCTGACGCGTCTTTTTCAGGGACGTTGAAAGTTTCACCATGGCCGCCGGATCAAGGGAAGGCCCAAAACGAGGGCGAGGAGCGAGGGGTGGGATGCTTCGTCAATATCTGAGATCACCGCGCATGGGGTTTAGGGTATTCGGTCGCCATGGCTTGGGCGATCCAGCCAACGCACGAAGCCTTCACGGCACGTCACGAGGCGTTCACGCGAGCGAGTCCCGCCCCCCGCTGCCCGCCGCCCACTCCCCGCCCCTTCACGAAGCCACGGGCTCCCATGACAGGCCCAATGGGTCGGCCTAGCTGCGGAGCTTGCGGGCGAGGACGTCGCCCACGAGGCCGGGGTTGGCCTTGCCCTTGGACAACTTCATGACCTGCCCCTTGAGGAAGTTGAGCGCGGCGTCCTTGCCGGCCTTGAAGTCGGCGGCGGGGCCGGGGTTGGCGGCGATGGCCTGGTCACAGAACGCCTCGATGGCGGAGGTGTCACTGACCTGGGCAAGGCCCTTGCGCTCGACGATGGCGGCGGGAGCCTCGCCGGTGGCGAACATGTCGGCGAACACGTCCTGCGCGATCTTCGAGCTGATGCGGCCGGACTCAACCATGGCGGCGAGGTCGCGAAGCTGGGCGGGCGTGAAGTGGAGGTCGGCGACGGTTGAACCGGAGGCGGCAAGCTGGGCCGGCAGGTTGTTGATGACCCAGTTGGCGATGGCCTTGGGATGGGCGTAACCGGTGGCGGCCTGCTCGAAGAAGGCG
>JBJSZF010000613.1:0-2555 GCA_046090125.1 Verrucomicrobiota bacterium | reverse complement strand
AAGAACTCCATGCTACTCGAGGCAAGTGACGCGTAGATATCTATTTTTAAAAAGTCCCTCTCTTTGCACGGGACTCAATACATAAAATAAAGCAAAGTTATCTTTGCAAAATACAATCAACAGGAGTAAGGAACTATTATGGCAACTAAGCTGTTTCCTAAATTTAGCCAAGGTCTGGCACAAGATCCGACAACACGTCGTATTTGGTTCGGACTAGCATACCTGTTCCTGCGGTCGCCGGAGGCGCGGGGCCTGTGGGAATCCAGCCCGTTCGAGTTCCTCCGCCAGATCCGGGCCAGCGCCCTGAGCTTCGTGGGCATCAGCTACGCCTCCACGCCGCACAACGAGGGCTGGAACTTCATCCAGGCCGGGAAGTTCATCGAGCGCGGCGACAAGACGACCCGCATGTTGGACATCCGCCATGCGACGTTGCCACGCCGGGGCATGCCGGGAGCCGTGAGCCAGGCGGACGCCCTCGGCTGGTCCGCCGTGCTGCGTTCCTGTTCGGCGTGGGACGCCTACAAGTCGCTCCATGGCTCGGAGGTGCACCCTCGGCTCGTTGCGGAGTACCTGCTGTTGAGCGACGAGTTCCCGCGTTCCCTCCGGTTTTGCGTGGACCGCCTGGACGCCGCCCTGCGCGCGATCTCGGGCGTGGCGCCGCGCCGCATTAGCAACGATGCCGAGCGCCTTTCGGGCCGCCTGCTGGCCGAGCTCCAGTACGCCACGGTGGAGGAGATCTTCGACGCGGGCCTCCACGATTACCTGGACCAGGTCCAGGCCCGCCTCAACGCCATCGGCGACGCCCTGTTCCGCGCCTACATCGCGCAGCCGTTCATGAGCCTTGAGGACGAGATCCTCGTCCAGCAGGAGTATCAGCAGCAGCAATAGGGCAACCGGGGGACAAACCCGGGCCACGCCGTGCTTGTCGCCGTTGGGCAAATCGTGCCCCATTGCCGGGTTCCTACGTTGCAAACATGACCCCGCACAAGGCATCCGCGCTCGCCCAGAAGACCCTCGGCATCATCATGGGCGGAGGACAGGGCACGCGCTTGTTTCCGCTCACGCGCGAACGTTCGAAGCCGGCCACGCCCCTTGCGGGCAAGTACCGGCTCGTGGACATCCCCATCTCCAATTGCATCAACTCCGGCGTGTTGCGGATGTACCTCCTCACCCAGTTCAACTCCGCCTCCCTGCACCGCCACGTCTCCCAAAGCTACAAGTTCGACCACTTCAGCGGCGGCTTCGTCGAGATCCTTGCCGCCGAGCAAACCTTCTCCAGCACCTCATGGTACCAAGGGACCGCCGACGCCGTCCGCAAGAACATCCAGCACTTCAAGAACAACCACTTCGACTACGCCCTCGTCCTGTCCGGCGACCAGCTCTACCAGATGGACTTCCGCGAGATCATCCAGGCCCACGCGGAAAAATCCGCCGACGTCACCATCGCGACCATCCCCGTCGGGCATGCCGAGGCCCCGGCCCTGGGCATCCTCCAGTCCAACGGCGAGGGCCGCATCACCCGCTTCGTCGAGAAGCCCAAGGAGCCCGACGTGCTCAAGTCCCTACAGATCGAGCGCACCCAATACCCGGCCCTCGGCATCCAACGCGACGAGGACCTCTACCTCGCGTCCATGGGCATTTATGTGTTCAATCGCGAGGTGCTCTTCGACCTCCTGGACAACAACCTCACCGACTTCGGCAAGCACATCATCCCCGGCGCGATCGGCACCCATCGCGTGTTCTCACATGTCTTCCAAGGCTACTGGGAGGACATCGGCACCATCCGCAGCTTCTTCGAGGCCAACCTCGACCAGGCCGCCGACATCCCGCGTTTCAACTTCTTTGATCCTCCCGTCTATACCAGGCCTCGCTTCCTTCCCGCCTCCAAGCTCAACGCCGCGGCGATCGACCACGCCGTCATCGCCGATGGCTGCATCATCACCAATGCTCGCCTTCACCACAGCCTCGTGGGGGTCCGCTCGATCCTCCAGGAGGGATGCTCGCTCGACCGCGTCGTCATGATGGGGGCGGACTACTACGACTCCCCCGCCCGCAGAGGCCGCAAGGAAAGCGAGGGCATCCCGCTCGGCGTCGGCAAGGGGACACGCATTGACCACGCCATCATCGACAAGAACGCGCGCATCGGCGACGGCTGCATCCTTTCCCCATCGGGCAAGCCCGACCACGTGGACCATCCCCTGTACTATATCCGGGATGGAATCCTCGTGGTTCCCAAGGGCGCGGTCATCCCCCACGGCACGGTGGTGTAGGGTCACGCGTCGCAAGCCGTCGGGCTTGCGCCGATCCCACAGCGTGCCAGCGGGCGAACGGCGTGGCGGGCCAGGGCCTTGGCCGGGCCGATTCAGCCTAGAAACGGCAGTTGGGCAGGCCGCGTGCCCTCACGCGGCGATGGCGATGCCGCGTGCCCGGTGCGCCGGGTCAGGGGACCCGGCCTACAGCCGCGTCGAGCCCACCACGACCTCACTCGCAGGGTGAGCCCTTGGGTTCCTGCCCGTGAGCCCATCCTCCCTGATGGGAGGGCCCGTTCCTCGTTT
>JBJSZF010000612.1:0-11319 GCA_046090125.1 Verrucomicrobiota bacterium | reverse complement strand
CAGGGACGTACACCGCCTGGAAGGAGGTGATGGAACCCTTCTTGGTGGAGGTGATGCGCTCCTGGAGGTTGCCCATCTCGGCGGCCAGCGTGGGTTGGTAACCCACGGCCGAAGGCGTGCGGCCCAGCAATGCGGAGACCTCGGACCCGGCCTGCGAGAAGCGGAACACGTTGTCCACGAACAGGAGCACGTCCTGGTTGTGCTCGTCACGGAAGTACTCGGTGACGGCAAGGGCGGACAACGCGACGCGGAGACGGGCTCCTGGAGGCTCGTTCATCTGGCCGTACACGAGGCCGATCTTGGAACCCTCGTCGAGGACGGGGAGGCCGTTGCTGCCCATAAGGGGATGACCCTTGGCGTCCTTCTTCGTCTTGATGACGCCGGCCTCGATCATTTCGTTGTACAGGTCGTTGCCCTCGCGCGTGCGCTCGCCGACGCCCGCGAACATCGAGATGCCGCCGTGCAGCTTCGCGATGTTGTTGATCAACTCCATGATGACGACCGTCTTGCCCACGCCCGCCCCGCCGAACGCGCCGACCTTGCCGCCCTTGAGGAAGGGGCAGATCAAGTCGATGACCTTGATGCCGGTCGTGAGGATCTGAGGGCTCGTGGACTGGTCCACGAGGGGCGGGGCCGAGCGATGAATCGGGTAGAACTTGTCGGCCTTCACCGGTCCTTGCTCGTCCACGGCGTCGCCGGTGACGTTGAAGACGCGGCCCATGACGCCGGCACCCACGGGCATGGCGATGGGCTGGCCGAGGTCGGACACTTCCATGCCGCGCTTCAGGCCCTCGGTGGTGCTCATGGCAACGGCGCGAACCCAGTTGCCACCGAGGTGCTGCTGCACCTCGAGCGTCAGGCGGGTCTGGCTCTGGCCAGGAATGGAGTACTCGATGGCCAGCGCGTTGTAGATGGCGGGCAGGGTTCCCGTGAATTCCACGTCCACGACGGGACCGATGATCTGGACGATTTTGCCTTTGTTCATGGGCGGCTTGAAAACTTGGGGACTAGGGGTGCGTGATGAAATCGGGGTGTTGAAGCCGGTGCATCAACCCATCGCCATGGCGGCGGAGGTGATCTCGAGGAGTTCCTTGGTGATGCTGGCCTGGCGGATCTTGTTGTATTCGAGGGTGAGGTCCTTGACGAGCTGCTTGGCGTTGTCCGTCGCGTTCTTCATCGCAACCATCCGCGCGCTGTGCTCGGAGGCCTTGGCCTCCTGCAAGAACTGGAAGACTTGGTAGTTCAGGTAGTGCGGCAACAGGTTGCCCAAAAGGTCCGCCGGCGCCGGCTCGAACAGGTACTCGCGCGAGGCCGAGCCCAGTGACCTTCCAGCCCCATCACCCTCAAGCCCGGCCTCCACGGCCTTGATCTCCCCAACCGGCAGCAACTGCCGCACTTCTGGCTTTTGCGAAAGGGTGTTGATGAAGTTCGTGTAGATCGCATCCACGCGGTCCACCTTGCCCTCCAGGAAAAGTTGCTGGGCGAACTTGGAGATGGCGCGCGCCTCGGCGAACTGCGGGCTGTCCTTGTACGTGAACTCCGCCGCCAACTCCCGCTTCAGCCGCCCCGCCCATTGCGCACCCTTGCGCCCCGCGCAGATGAACACCGTCGTGTCCTTGTCAAAACGGGACGCCTCGCGCAGCAGGTTGGTGTTCAACCCGCCGCACAGGCCCTTGTCCGTCGAAATCAGGATGACGGCGCGACGCGTTCCCGCGCGCTTCTCGGTCAACGCATGACGAAAGCCCCCGGAGCCCGCCCCCTCGACGGCGGCCGCCAAAACCTCGTTCATCAGGGCCGCATACGGCCGACCCGCCAGCGCCGCCTGCTGCGCCTTGCGCATCTTGGCCGAGGCGACCATTTGCATCGCCTTCGTGATCTGCGCCGTGTTCTTGATCGACTTGATCCGGCGTCGGATGTCGCGCGTGCTGGGCATGGCGTGAGGTGGATGGGAGGTGCGCCCGTTCGCTCGCCTTAGCGGTAGCTGGCCTTGAACTCGCCCAAGGCCGCCTTCAGATCGGCCGCGACCGCGTCGCCAATGGCCTTCTCATTGCGGATCTTTTCCAGCAACGCCGTCTTCCGGGTCGTCAGGAAGTCCGTGAGCTTGGCTTGGAAGTCCTTGATCTTGTCCACCGCCACGTCGTCGAGCTGGTTGTTTTGCATGGACCACAGGATGGCCACCTGGATCTCGACGGGAATGGGGTTGTACTGGAGCTGCTTGAACAACTCCACGATGCGCTTGCCGCGCTCGAGGGTGGCCTGCGTCTTGGCATCCAGGTCGGATCCAAACTGCGCGAACGCCGCCAACTCGCGGTACTGGGCGAGGTCGAGCTTGATGCGGCCGGCCACCTGCTTCATCGCCTTGATCTGCGCGGCCGATCCCACGCGGGACACGGACAAGCCGACGGAGATCGCAGGGCGGATGCCTTGGTAGAAGAGGTCGGTCTCGAGGTAGATCTGGCCGTCCGTGATCGAAATCACGTTCGTGGGAATGTAGGCGGAAACGTCACCCGCCTGGGTCTCGATGATGGGCAGCGCCGTCAACGACCCGTTGCCGCTCACCTCGTTGACGCGTGCGCTGCGCTCCAGCAGGCGGCTGTGCAGGTAGAAGACGTCGCCCGGGTACGCCTCGCGGCCCGACGGACGCTTCAGCACCAGCGACACCTGGCGGTACGCCACGGCCTGCTTGGAAAGATCGTCATAGATGATCAATGCATCCATGCCGTTGTCCATGAACCACTCGCCCATCGCCGCCCCCGCGAAGGGAGCCAGGTACTGGGCCGACGCCGGCGCATCCGCGCCCGCCGCCACTACGATCGTGTCCTCCAACGCGCCCGCCTTCTCCAGCTCGGCAATGACGCGCGCGATGTTCGACTGCTTCTGGCCGACCGCGACGTAGATGTTGTAAACGGGGCGGAAGGAAGGGTCGTTGGAGGCGCGGCCCACCTTGTTGATGCGGGCTTGGTTGATCATCGTGTCCACCCCAATGGTGGTCTTGCCCGTCGAACGGTCGCCGATGATCAGCTCGCGCTGGCCGCGCCCGATGGGGATCATCGCATCGACGGCCATGATGCCGGTCTGCAACGGCTGGGAGACGGACTTCCGCTTCACGATGCCCGGGGCGATCTTTTCGACCGGGTATTGCGCGGAGGCGGTGATGGGACCCTTGCCATCGATGGGACGGCCGAGGGTGTCCACCACGCGGCCCAACAACCCCTTGCCCACGGGCACGGACAGCAGCTTGCCGGTGCACTTGGCCTCGGCACCTTCCTTGATGCCCAGGTAGTCACCCAGGACGATCGCGCCCACCTCGGTCTCCTCGAGGTTCAGGGCGATGCCAATGACGCCGCCCCCGAAGTCGATCATCTCGTTGAGCATGACGTCGGTCAGGCCCTCGATTTTCGCCACGCCGTCCGAGATCTCGCGGACGACACCGACGTTCTGACGGGTGACCGACGTCTGCACGCCGGCGATCTGCGCCTCAATTTCCTGAAGGATGTTGCTCATCGCGGAACTTCGATTGGAATTCGACTCTATTGCCTTGGGTCACGGTGCCCGCCGTCACAGGGACGACGCGAGCTGCTCCAGACGACCCGCCACGCTGCCATCGTAAATGTCACTGCCCACCCGAACCCGAAGTCCCCCCACCAGCGAGGGGTTCGTCTCGAACCGGATGCTTAGTCCCTGCCCATAACGGCGCGACAACTGCTCGCGCACCGACGTTTCCAAGGCAGGGGTTGCCGGAACGGCCGACTCCACCACCGCCGCGCGGCGGTCCAAGTCCAGCTTCACCAGCCTCTTGAAGTATCCCAATGCGGAAAGGTATCCGCGCGGGCGGACCTCCAAGACGCGACGGACAACGTCCCGCACACGACCCTCGTCCACGACGCCGTTCACCTTGCACGCAAGGAACAACGCCTTGCCATCGCGCACCGCCTGCTTGCCCGTCTTCATTCGATGGGAGGAAGGATGGGTTTGGGAGCGGTTGCCTTGATTTAGGCAGACAACTGCCGGACGGCCTCGTCGGACAGCCGACCCTTTTGCTCGCTAGTCAGCACGTCGCCCGTCGAGCGGGACGCCGCCTGCACCACCAGCCGGCCAAACTCGCGCCGCAGCTCGCCCTTGAGCCGGGCCAGCTCGGCCTCGCCGGCCTCGTGCGCCTTGGACAGGATGCGCTGTGCCTCGGCGACGGACTTCTGGCGCTCTTGGTCGCCCAGCGACACCGCCGCCGCTCGGGCTTCCTCAATGATGCGGTTCGCCTGCTGCCCGGCCTGCGCCACGATCTCCGAGGCCCGCGCCTCGGCCTGCGCCAAGGCTTGGCGGGTCTTCTCGGCATTCTCGACGCTCTCGGCAATTTGCTGGCGACGCTTCTCCAGCATCGCCAACAGCGGCGCGTACGCGAACTTGCGCAAAACCAGCGCCAGGATCACGAACAACGCCACCTGCGAGAAGAACAACTGCTTGTTCCACCCAAACTGGTCGAGGATCGCCTGCGTCGGATTGCCGGTAGCCCCTCCGGCGGCGGCCAACATGGATTGCAGCATCATGGACGAACGATGGAAAAGGAATCCGGGCACGGGCCAAACCCGCGCCCGGTCATATTACTTGGCCAAGAAGATCGCGAAGAACACGACGCCCTCCGCCAAGGCGGCGAAGATGATCGCGTTGTTCCGGATCTGGTCGGCGGCGCCCGGGTTCCGACCCGTCGCCTCGGCAGCCTTAAGGCCGATGATTCCCACGCCGATGGCCGACCCGAGGGCGGCCAGACCGACATGGAGGTTCCCGGCGATTTCTGCCAACATGGGCATCATAGTTTTGCCTTTCTGTTTAGTTGCCGGCCGCCCCGGCAGTCTTGCCACCGTCTGACGGCCGAAATCTTTAGTTTTCCCCTTAGTGATGTTCCCCGTGGCCATGGTCGTCATGGCCGTGCGCGCCGCACATCAACGCCGTGAACACCGCCGTCAGCAGGGTGAATACCAACGCCTGCACCATCCCCACCAGCAGCTCCAGGAAGTAAAAGGGCAGGGGAATGATCCAGCCAAGCCACGGCACCACCGTCATCATCGACTCCAGGATGTTCTCGCCCGCGAAAACGTTTCCAAACAACCGGAAGCTCAACGACACCGGCCGCGACAAGATCGAGGCCACCTCGATCAGGCCCACCATGAAGAACACCAGGACCATGAAGATCCCCATGATGCCCTTGCCACCGCCGCCCGCCGCAAAGATGTGCTTGAGGAATCCGCCCACGCCCAGCGACCGGATGCTCCAGTAAAGCCAAAGCACGGAGAACAACATCGCCATCGCCGATGTCGTGTTCAGGTCCGCGTTGCCGCCCCGCAACAAGGGCTCGCCGCGGAAGGTGACCGTGCCCACGCCCGGAATCAGCCCGAACCAGTTCGTGAACAGGATGAAGAGAAACAAGGTCCCGAAAAACCAGAACGCACGCTTGCCCAAATCCTTGCCTAGCAATGATTCGATGAAGCCATAAAGGCTTTCCACCAACCATTCCGCGAAGTTCTGCAAGCCCGAGGGCACCGCCGCCATCTTCCGCGTTGCCAACTGCGCAAACACGATGATCCCCAACGCCACGAGAATCGTCACGATCATCGAGTTGGTCACCGTGACCGGGCCAAACTGAAACTGCGAGGCCGCCGCCGACAACCCATGATGCTCGCCGCCGCCGCCGCCATGGCCATGGGCGTCCGCAGCCATGACTCCAGCGGCCAACCCAATGGCCGCCCACCCACCCAAGATGTTTCGCACCCAGCCCATGAAAGGAATTCAAGCCAGGTCGAGCGCATGAGCCATCCCGAGAACAGACGAGGGAAAGCGTGGCGCGCCCGCCAGCAAGGCCGCCATCGTGGAGAACGTGAAATTTTTCACAAGACCTTTCTTCGGGATTTTTCCCGCGCCCTCCCACACGAGGGCCCGCGTCACGCCCCCCGCTCCCCGCTCCCCGCTTCACGCTCCCCGCCCCCCTCCCATGGCCCGTCCACCACGCGCCATGCGCCCGGACGAAGATCGCCCAGATCGAACGGCCCAAACCGCGTCCGATGCAGTCCCAGCACCATCGCGCCCACGGCCGCGAACATGCGCTTCACCTGATGATGCCTTCCCTCGTGCAACTCCACGAAGGCTTCGCGGCCGCCCACGCCCTCCAGGCGCGCTGGCAAGCACGGCCGTTCGTCCCCGATGGACAACCCGGCGGCGAACAACCCCACCCATTCCTCGCGCACCTCGCGGTCCAGCGTGGCCACGTACCCCTTCGCGACGTGCCGCCTCGGGGACGTCCATCCATGCACCAGGTCCCCTTGATCCGTGAGCACCAGCAGGCCCGTTGCGTCCTTGTCGAGCCGCCCGGCGGGCACCAACGGCGGATGCCGGTGCCGCCAACGTTCCGGCAGGCGCGCGAACACGGTCTCGCCCTCGCCGTCGTCGTGCGTGCACAACGTCCCGGACGTCTTGTGCAGGAGCACCACGAGGCCGTCCGGATGATCCACGGGCTCGCCCTCGACGAGGACGGCGGACGGGAGAACGCGCCGGTCCGGGGCGCGTTCGACAACCCCATCAACGGTGACGCCCCCGCGCCGGAGCCAACCCCGGGCCTCGCGGCGGGAGCAGTACCCGCAGGAGGCAAGGAGTTGGTCGAGGCGTCGGGGGCGTTCGGCGGGACGGGGCGGCGTTGGGGTTTCCATGCCGGTCACGCGCCCATGAGGTGGCGCAGCACCAGCAGGTCAAGATCCTGGTAGTTGCGGTCGGCAATCAGGACCTGGGCCTCCTTCTCGGGGTACGTCCGCGCCTTCTCCAGCAAGGCCAGGAAGGTGTCGCGCGAGTTGGCCAGGTGCTTGAGGTAATGCTCCGGCTTGGTCGTGCGGAACGGGTGCACGTCGAAGCAGATGTACTCCCCGTTGCGCCCGTACTGGTTCCGTTCCAGCGCCCGCACCTGGTTGAACGCCACGCGCAGGTTGGACGACCCAAAGGGCTTGTCCTGGTCAAACTTCAGCCCGTTCTGGTCGTTGAGGTGCAACGACCACAGCTTCCCGAAGGCCATCGCGAAGTCGATCTCATCCGACGGGTCGAGCCCCGCGAGGATGGCATGGGCCGACTCAATCAGGCAGCCGACGCGAGAGGGGGCGTCCGTGAGCTGGGCAATGGCGAGGGCGTGCCCGATGGTGGGCAGGTAGGCGTGGTCCATCGGCTCGTTGGGCTTGGGCTCAATGGCGAGGCGGATGCGGCGGTCGTGCGCCAGCATGGCATCCAGCGCCTCCACGAGCAGGTCCACGCAGCGGCGCGCGTCCTTGGACTCGCGCAGGTAGCTGCCCTCGCGGGCCAGCCACAGGACGAGCAGGTCCGTCCCCAGCACGCCCGCGATGTCGATGGCCTGCTTGGACCGATCGATGGCGTAGCGGCGCTGCTTCTTGTCGTTGCTCGTGTACGCGCCATCCACCGTGTGCGGATGAAACCACAGCCGCGGCGCAACCATCTCGGCCGCGATGCCCTCGCCGTCGAGCCGCTTCTTCAGTTCCTTGGCCTCCTTCAACACCTGCGCCGGGCTCTTCGAGTCGATGTCCGGCACCGCGTCGTCGTCGTGGAACATCATCGCGTCGAAGCCCAGCTCCTTGAGGGCCGACAACTTCCAGTCAAACGACTGGGCCGGGCGCGTCTCGGGGCCGTAGGGATCTCGCCCCTCGCTGAAGTTCCAGGGGCCCGCGCAGAACCGGTACGTGTTCAACTTCGACTTCGACTTTGCCATAGCGTTGTCCCGACAGCCTATCCGCGCCCTCGCGTTCAAGGCGAGCCTCGTCTCTGGGCCGGCTGCCGCATCCGCGCCTCAGAAGGTCACGAGGGCCGTTGGGCGAGGAACGGGATGACACCCCATCGCCCAGCCTCTTTGCGCCGTGGCGTCTTGGCGCGACCCATTCTTCCTCCCTCACTCCTCCAGCAACTGCCCCACCACCGAGAAGTATCCGGACGCAATGGACACGATCTCCAGCACCACCCACGTGCACACCAACGCGTACAGCACCCGCGGGCTCCACATCGCAAACAGGCGCAGGCGCCGAAACCCCTCCTCCTCGTGCCATCGTGCCAGCCGCCCCAGTTCCTGCTCCAGCCGCCCGGACGCCTCGCCCGCCGCATAGGATCCCACGAAGCCCTCCGGAAAAATGCCCGACGCCGTCACCAGCTCCGCCGGCGTCGCGCCCGCGTCCAGGCTCGGCCGCCATCGCGACACGGCGGACTCGATCACCGGCGACCCGCTGGCCCGGGCGGCGATGGGCCACGCCTCGGTCACCACGACGCCCGCCGACAGCAAGGCCTCCAGCGACCACGCAAGGCGTGACACCGCAAGGTCCGCCCGCGCCGGACCCAGCAACGGCACGCGCATTCCCATCCGTTCGACCCAACCCCGCCACGGATGCCACGGCTGACACGCCCAGACGGCTGCCGCGCCCACGGCATACATCATCGCCAGCACCCCGGCCGACCGCGCCAGGTACGCCACGCCGTCGCCCGTCCGCACGAACGCCGGCAATGGCGCGATAAACGCCGTGACATGCAGGACCAGCAGCGGGTACGCGCTCGACTGGAAGATGACCGCGAGGTTGTCCGCCCTCGCGTGGTAATACCGCGCCAGCAACGCGAACATCTGGTCGAGCCGCCCCGACTGCTCGCCCGCCCGGACCAGCGCGAGGTCCAAGCCGTCGGCGAACCGTCCCCCGAGCCCTTCCAGCGCCTCGGCGCACGTCAGGCCCTCCCCCAGCCCATCCAGCCAACGCGTGGCCAAGCGTCGTTCAGGCGTGTCCGAGCCCGATCCCGCCAAGGTCTGAAGGCTCCGGGGCAACGCGAGGCCCGCCTCCAGCATCGTGGAGAGCTGCGAACAAAAAAGCGCCCGCCGACGCAGGTCGGCGGGCGCTGGAAACCCGATCATGATCACGAGCGACCCCGTGCCCGGGGACGCGGCTGGGCCCTTGGGCCTAGGCGGCGCCCTCGAAGAGGGCCTTGAGGGCGGCCTTGGACTTCAGCCCGACGGTCTGGCGCACGACCTTGCCGCCCTTGAAGACCAGCAGCGTGGGAATCGACGAGATGTTGAACTGCACGGCCAAGTCCTGGTTGTGGTCGATGTTGACCTTGGCGATGCGGGCCGTGGCACCCAGCTCGGTGGCGAGCTCGTCCAACACGGGAGCCAGCATCTTGCAGGGCCCGCACCACTCCGCCCAGAAGTCCACGAGGACGGGCACCGGCGACTGCAGGACGTCGGACTGGAAGTTGTTCGCGCCGACGGAAACGATGTTCGTTGCTGCCATACGGGGTCGTTCCTACAGGCAGTCCTATTGCTGGGCAACAAACCAGTACTGGACCGCGACGGCGGCAATGCCAAGCAGGGCGGACGCAAACGCGAGGCCGACGTCCAGTCCGCTCACCTTGCTGCCGCCGGAAGCCGGACGCGGCGCGGGCCGTGCAGCCGGGGCTGCGGCGGGAGCGGGAGCGGCCGGCTTGGCGGCGGGTGCCGCCGGAGCGGCAGCCTTCGCAACGGCAGCAGGGGCCGCAGGAGCCGCTGGGGCAGCGGACGCAGAGGGTGCCGCAGCCGGCGCGGACGCGGCAGGGGCCGCAGGAGCTGCCGTCGGGATGCGGATGGACGGGCCGCCGGCCGGCTTCGGGGGCAGGCTGATGCGGACCGTTTGCTTCTTCTGGACCGCGTCGGCGCCGGGTTGCGGCGGGGGCGTGGGAGGGACCGGGGTATTCTCGGACATGGCGCTTATTTTTGAAGACGCTAGAAACGACCGGCTTTCAATGTCAACGACCGAAGCCGGGCGACGAGCGGGGAGCGGGGGGCGACGAGGCCAGGCTTCCCCCTGATCCAGGGATCGCAGCGACAAGGGCTATCCGGGGTGGCATCGCGGCGGCAGCCCAAGACACGCTCGCTCCCCGCTCCTCGCCCCTCGGCCCTCGCCTCCCGCTCCCCGCTCCCCGCCCGCCGCGTCGCCCCGTGTTCCCAATTGACTGCCCCCCTTGCATGGATACCCTCCAGCCTTCGTTTTCCGGCGATTTTCCGCCGATTTCACCTGTACCTGTATCCCTGAGCGTATGTCCAAAGCAGCGAAGTATGTTTACGTGTTCGGCAACAAGAAGGCCGACGGCGACGGTTCCATGAAGCCCCTGTTGGGCGGCAAGGGCGCGAACCTTGCCGAGATGACCCGCATTGGCCTGCCGGTGCCCCCGGGCTTCACGATCACGACGGAGGTTTGCACCCATTACTACGCCAACAAGCGCACCTACCCCAAGGAGCTACGGGCGCAGGTGGAGGCCGGCGTTGCCAACATGGAGAAGATCATGGGCACGCGGTTCGGCGCGAAGTCCGGCATGCCCCTGCTGGTGGCGGTGCGCTCCGGCGCGCGGGACTCGATGCCGGGCATGATGGACACGATCCTCAACCTCGGCCTGAACGACGAGACGGTGGTGGCGCTCGAGAACGCCACGAAGAACTCCCGCTTTGCCTGGGATTGCTACCGCCGCTTCATCCAGATGTACGGGGACGTCGTCCTGGGCGTCCAGAAGCGTCCGGGCGAGGACCACGAGCCGTTCGAGACCGTGATCCACGCGTTCAAGCACGAGCGCTACCACGGCGACATCGAGGACTCCAAGCTCACCGCCGAGGACCAGCAGGAGCTCGTCCGCCGCTTCAAGGCCCTCGTGAAGGAGCGCACCGGCAAGGGCTTCCCCGCCAACCCGTGGGACCAGCTCATGGGCGCCGCCGGGGCCGTGTTCAATTCCTGGATGAACGACCGCGCGATCGTGTACCGCCGCAAGTACAACATCCCCGCCGAGTGGGGAACGGCCGTCAACGTGCAGGCGATGGTGTTCGGCAACACCGGCGACACGTCCGGTTCCGGCGTCGCCTTCACCCGCAACCCGGCCAACGGCACCAATGAGTTCTACGGCGAGTTCCTGGTGAACGCCCAGGGCGAGGACGTCGTGGCCGGCGTGCGCACGCCCGAGCCCGTGCTCAAGCTCAAGGACGTCATGCCCAAGTCCTACGCCGAGCTGCTCCAGGTGCGGAAGACCCTCGAGACGCACTTCAAGGACGTGCAGGACATCGAGTTCACCATCCAGGAAGGCAAGCTGTTCATGCTCCAGACGCGCAACGGCAAGCGCACCGCTGCCGCCGCGCTCAAGTTCGCCGCGGACATGGTGAAGGAGAAGCTCATCGACTGGGAAACCGCAGTGCTGCGTAATCCTGCGGATCAGCTCGACCAGCTTCTTGCCCCGATCTTCGACCTTGCTGATGTCAAGAAGGCCAAAGCCATCGCTTCCGGCCTC
>JBJSZF010000611.1:0-5988 GCA_046090125.1 Verrucomicrobiota bacterium | reverse complement strand
GACATGCAACCCGGAGTTCGTGGGCTGGTTTTGGCCGGTCTCATTGTCCGCCCACACGAGGAGGAAGCCGCCGGGCGGGATCGCGTAGCCGCCCGGAATACGGAACATCGAGGCCAGCGAGTTGGTCAGGGTGTCGGTGAGGTAATACCCCGCGAGGTCCACGGGCTGCGCGCCGGCATTATGGAGCTCGATCCAGTCGTCAAAGTCGCCATCGGCCGGGTCCGCCAGCGTCCGGGTGTTCTGGGCCATGAACTCGTTGATGAGCACGTCCACGCGCGGCGTGCTCGGGTCGTTCGTCCCGCCCGGCGTCGGGTTGAAGAGGATGCGGCGCGTGCGGGGCTCGCCGTCGGGAACGGACCCGAAGGCGCGGCCCTGATGGAGCTTGTCCCATGCAAGGGAGTCGAGCGCGGCGGGCGCATTGGCGGTGCCTTGCCTGCGCGACAGGGTGACGATGCCGTTGGTCGCGTTCAGCCTGAAGGACGTGTGCGGGATGGTGGCGGTGGACTCGCCGGGCTCGCCGTCCGCCCACACCGTGAGAATGCCCCCCGCCGGGATGGACGACCCGACCGGGAACGCCCACTGGGTGAGGTTCGTGGCGGAGTCGGACAGGAAGAGTCCGGACAAGGAGACGGCGACGGGGCCGGTGTTGACGATCTCGAGGAAGGGGTCGCGGTCGCCAAAGTTGTCGGCGGGGCCGGACAGGTTGCTGGGCAACACCTCGTTGAGCCAAAGGCTTGGGAAGGCCGCCAGGGATTGGGCGGTGGCGTTGGCACGGCCGGGCGTCGCGGCATTGGCGGCGTTGGTGGCGGTCGCCGCCCAGTTGCCGACGCGCCAAGAGCCGCGTGAGGGGTCGATGAGCTGGAGGGACGGGCCGAGGCCATCGGCGTTGGTGGGCCACGGGGGGCGGTTGTCGTACCGCACGTCGGTGACGAGGACGCGGTTCGTGCCCACGTTTTGCCAGAGGGCGATGCGCTCTCCGCCGTTGTCGAGCGAGCCCGGGAACTCGTCGAAGATGGGAGCCGACGCCCCGTAGGCCGACGCAAAGGCGACGCGGTCACGGGCCAGGACGAGGTAGGCTCCCGGCGCGAGGACGGAGCCCGGCGGGAACGTGTAGCCAACGCCCTCGAGATCGAACCCGGAAAGGTCGAACGCGGATGACGTGGAACGGTTGTGCAACTCGACGAACGAGGTGCCGGAGGCGGGGCCATTGTACTGGATCTCGTTGATGACGACGAAGTCGGAGGCCTTCTGGAACGCGCCGGCGTAGGTGATGGTCACGTTGGCGGCCATCCCTGGGATGGCATTCCCGGACCGATCGGCGGCGACGATGGCGAGGGCGTTGGTGGCGGCGGACAACGGGATGCGAAGCCGGAACCGCTGCGGGTCGATCCACTCGGTGGGGACGGCGCGGCCGTTGACGAGGATGTCGGCGGCGGCGAAGGGCGCGAGGCCCTCGACGGTGGCGATGGGGGTGGGCGACGCGAGGCTGCCGTTGGCGGGAGCGGTGATGGCGAAGGAGGCGGCGTCGCTGGCGGCGATCTGCTGGCGGACGAACTCACGCCGTGCGTCGAGGTAGGCGACGATGCCTTGGGGGCCGGCGGCGTTGATGCGATTGAAGGCCAGCGATGCGGAGCGCGCGTCGAACTGCGGCTGGTAAAGCGAGGGCTGGAACGGGCCCGCAACAGCTTGGGAGTACGCCCGCCACGCCATGCGCCGGAAGGCGGGCCACGCGAACATGTAGTTCACGTTGCCGTCGTTGCCATCGAAGAGCCTTCGACTGGGGCCGTCCCCGGCTCCGAGCACCCAGTCCATGTCCCACGGCAGGATGACCCAACGGCCGCCCGCTGGATAATAGACGTACTTGTTCTGCGAGTTGCCCGTGCCCCACGTGTCCCAATTCCCCATGCAGCCATCGAGGGCGAACATGGTCATCCACTGCTCCATGTCGGTGACGTTGCTGACGGCGGCCTGGTAGTTCGTGGAGCGGTCGTTCGCGGCGGAGATCAACGCGAAGAAGTTGGTGAAGTCGTTGGCCGTGGTTCCGTTCGGCCGTGCCTGCCAGTTCCATCGGTAGCGCGACAGGTTGAACTGGCCGTTCGGGTTGCGGTAGTCGCCCAGGTCGGCACCGACGACGTCGAAGCCGCCGCCGCTGTTGAACTCGAACCAGAAGGCGACCTTGCGGAGGTCGCCCTCGGGCGCGTCCGGGAACCAGGCCTCGGCGTAGTTGTTGTTGGGCTGTTCCAGGTCCTCGCCGACGGACCCGTGCGGGTTTCCGTTGCGGAAGAAACGGATGTAATGGGCATGGAGGTGGGGCAGGCCCATGCGCCGCGTGAACCACTGGGCCATCTGGTTGCGCAGGAACGTGGCTTCCTCGCCGCCGTTTCCAGTGAGCGCATAGACCCGGTCCGCCGCGCCCAGGAGCAGGTCGTCGCCAGGAACCGTGACGGCGAAGTCCGCCTGGCCCGTGAAGGGGCTGCCCTTGCGGCGGATGCCAGCGTTGTAGATCACGCGGACGTTGCCATGGACCAGCGTCCCGTCGCGGTACGTGTTGTCGAGGCCGTCGGCGTTCAGGGCGTTGTCCACCTCGGGCGTCGTCCATGAGTGGATGTGCTCATAGGTGCCAAAGGGCACAGGGTCGCCCCATCGAATGTTGGCCTCCGCCACGGGGGGCAGGCCGGCGATGACAGGCCCGGATGGGAACGTGGACCAGGCAACGCTAAGCGCGCCATCGGCCGCCTCGATCCGGAACTGGACGAGGGTGCCCGCCGCCCGGCCCGTGATCGTCGCCGACCACACGCCGTCGCCCGCAACGGCGTCACCCAGCAACCCGTCGTCCCGCATGGCGGTCGTGCTGAAGGCGCCCGTGGAGCCGCCCCGGAAGCGCAGGTTGACGGTGCTGAGTCCGTCGGGGTCGGACACCCGGGCGGTGACGACCACGGGCTGGCCGGCGTCCGGCACGGCGGGGGCGTGGGACACGCCGTGAATGCTGGGGCCGCCATTGGCGACGAGGCGGCTGTTGGGCTGGCCGGGCGTTCCCAGGTTGCGCGGAACGGCCATGCGCGCGGTCATCTCGATGCCGCCGCCGCGCGTGCGCATCAGCAACTCGGGCCAACCCGCCACCCAACGGGCTCGGAGTCGCAGCGTCCCGCGCACGTCGTTGTTCAGCCCCCCGCTGATCGGTGCGCGCACGCAGTTCCGCCCGGCGTCGAGGTCGCCCGGCGCGATGACGCGAAGCACGCGGTTGCCCGCGAAGGCACCCGTTGCCTCCACCCTCGACCGCGAGTGATGCCCGCCGAACGTCCAGCCGGTCGCGGCCGTCCCCGACCCGGTTTTAAAGCCGCCGTTGGTCAGAAGGGCGAGGCCCGTGGGACCCAGGACCTCGACGTTGTCCACGAGGCATTCCCCAGCACCCAGCATCCCAAGGTGGACCCAGTCCGGGGCCTGCGATCCGAACCGGAGCACGTCGTTCACCGAAAACTCCTGCCACGCAGCCTTGCCCGACTCGTCGGAGTCCGCCCAGCTCGGGGCCCGCAACGGGTCGGCCCTTGGGTCGATCAACTCCAAGGACGAGCCGCCGCCATCGGCCCACTTGCCCCAGCGGCCGCCGTCGCGCCATGCGACCTCTCCCACGGGGATCGCCACCGTGCGCGACGTCACCTCGCCGAGGTCGTTGGTGGACAGGATTTCGTCCGGCTTGGACAGCGTGATCCGTTCGCCGCGGTTACGGAGGGAACCGGACCAGTTGCCATGCACGACGGCGGGCGGCAACGAGGTGTGGTTGGAAAGAAGCCGGGCGCGGTCGGCCCCCACCACCACGAAGCCGCCGGGCGGCACCGTGACGCCCTGGGGAAAGGTGAAGCCCACGGCGTCGGACAACCGCCAGCCCGAGAGGTCCACGGGCGCGCCGGACCGGTTGTGCAGCTCGACGAACTCGTCGGCGTCGTCCTGGGAGATCGGGTTGTACATGACCTCGTTGATGACGACGTCCTCGACGCGGCGCAGCGCATTGGCCGCCCCGGGCGTGCGAGCCGCCAGCCGACGCGGCTCTGGAGTTCCGTCCGGCGTGCGGCCGAAGGAAACGCCGTTTTCCTGCGGTTCGAGCCGCACGACGTCCAGGACCCGCAGGCCGTTGGAGCTGACGAGGAAGACCGTCTCGCCCGCCGCGTTCAGCCGAAAGCCCAGCGTGGACTCGTCCACGGCAAGGAAGCCGCGCGGGGCCAGCGTCGTGCCCACTGGGAACCGGTACCGGTTGGTGCGGACGTCGTCGGTCAGCACCCACCCGTCGAGCGCGACGGGGTTGGGTCCACGGTTGTACAATTCCACGAAGTCCAGCAGCGGCGGGTCCGTGTGGGCGAGCAACTCGTTGAGGACAACGGCGTCCCCAGGGTCCACGACGACGGGATCCGGCGCGCCGGGGTTGCCGCCCCGGAAGGCGCTGGCGGCGTAGGCTCGTGGGTCCGCCTCGCCGAAGCTCGGGTTCACCAGCACCAGCGAATGGCCGGAGCCATCGGCCGCGACGGGCCACGGGGCGCGGTTGTCATATTCGAGGTACAGCTTCCGTGCCCCCAGCTCGTCACGCAGCTCGACCACGTCGCCGCCATTGTTCAACGAGCCCACGAACGGGCCCAGCACGCGCGACAAGCCGGCGTTGGTCCTCGTCATGCCCGGATCGGCCGAGACCACCAGGAACTGCCCGCCGGCCAGGCGCGTCCCCGGCGGGAAGGTGTAGGAGATGCCCCCGCGCAACGACCAGCCCGAGAGGTCCTCGGCAATGTCCGACGCGTTGAACAACTCGACGAACTCGGGGCCGGACCCCGGGCCGGACGCGGCCGGGTTGTAGTGGATCTCGCTGAGGACCACGCGCGTCCGCCGGCTGGAGACGCCGAGCCCCTCGCGCGTGGGCACGAAGGGGGCCGTCGTCGGGGAGGGAGCCGGGCCAAGGTCGGCAAACCTCGCGACGGCGGTGACGTCCGCGTTGCGTCCCGCCAGCGACAAGCCCACTGAAAGCTGCGCGGGCATCGCGGCGTTGACGGCCCCGAGCTGGGTCCATCGGGCGCCGTCCAGGGACGCGAACCCGGTGAAGTCGTTCCCGACGCGACGGAGGCGCAGCCACGTGAAGGGGTGGTTGACGGGGAAGCCGCCGCGAATGGAGGCGGCGTTGGCGACGGCGGAGGCGGCGTTGCGGGACTCGAAGAACACGCCGGCCCTGGGCGTGGACGCGAACACGCCCGCAAAGGGCGCGTTGCTGCCGAGGCCGGAGCGGGCCATCAACCCCGCCGTGGCGAAGGGGTCCGCCACGTCCAGCATCGTGACCCGCACGCGCAGGTCGAAGTTGCCCGTCACGGCCTGCCACCCGAACCCGGCCGCGTCCGCGGTGCCGCCCACGTCGCCGCCTCGCGCGGCCAGCTCGAACGCGCCCGCCTCGGCACGGATGACGGTCGCGCCAATGGCCTCGGATCCGAGGTTGGCCGGGGACAACTCGGACGCGAAGAACACGACGGATGCATTCGCGGCAAGGGGGTTGGCGGCGGCAGCGCGGTCGGTGACTCCGTTGACGGTGACGGTGTAGCGGGTTCCCACGGCGAGGTTGGCCACGTTGAGCTGAATCCGCTGGGCCGTGTTGCCTTGGGCGGCGGACAGGAGCGTTGCGCCGCCCGCGACCTGATACGCGGACGCGAGCGGGAGGGACGAGGGGAGGATGGGCTCGGAGAACTCCAGGATGACGGCGTCGAGGCCCACGTTGTAGGCGCGAAGGAGGGTGGGCGGCACGGTGTCGGCCACGACGCCCAGGGTGGCGTCGGCGCTGGTGGTGGTGCCGATGTCGTTGCCCACGACGACCGAGAACTTGGCCCCGTTCGCGGCGAGGGAGACGGCGGGAACAGTGAACGAGGCCGAGGTGGCGCCCGAGATGGGAACGCACTTGCTGCGCCACTGCCATGAGGGGGCGTAGTTGTCGAGGGTGGTGAACGAGAAGGTGAGGGAGCGGCC
>JBJSZF010000610.1:0-6633 GCA_046090125.1 Verrucomicrobiota bacterium | reverse complement strand
CGAAGTGGCCCTTGGCCCATTCGTTGTCGCCGATGCTCACGAGCCAGCGGCGGGTCTCGTCCTTCTTGGGAAAGCCGGGTGCACGGACCCATGCGGCGAAGGTCCACGAGGCGGAGGTGGCCCCGGCGGGAAGGGGACGTTCGATGCGGTGGGTTCCTTGGAAGGCGGCAGCCCCGCCGCGCCATCCGGGGGCGGGGCCGTTGGAGGCGAGGGCCTTTTCCCAGCGGAGCACGGCGTCCTCGGCGGCGGCCGGGTTGCCCACGAGGCCCTTCAAGGGCGCGCCATCCGGCTTCGAGCGCAGTTCATCGACGCGGGCGACCAGCGGGCCGAGGCGCGACTCGACGCGTGCGGCCCCGGAGAGGACGGCGGGGAGGGCCGCGCGCCAGTCGCGGGCGAGGGCGGCGTCGGCGTCCGCGACGGCCGACTTGAGCCGGGCCTCGGCGGCCTTGAGGTCGGCGGCGTGGCGCTCGATGGCGTCGGCGAGTGCGCGGGGTGCGGCGGGGCGTTCGTTGAACTTCGAGACGAACGCGAGGTTCTCCATGGTGCGCGTGCTCCGGAAGATGCCGGCCATGGCGTAGTAGTCGCGCTGGGGGACGGGGTCGTACTTGTGGTCGTGGCACCGCGCGCAGCCGAGGGTGAGGCCCATGAAGGCCTTGCCGACGGTGTCGAGTTGCTCGTCCACGATGTCGAGGACGAGCTTGGGCTTGTCCTGTTCGGCGAGGAGCTTGGGGCCAAGGACGAGGAAGCCCGTGGCGACGCGGCGTTGGAGGGCAAGGGGCTCGTCCGGCTCGTGGCCCGCGAGAAGGTCACCGGCGACCTGGTCCTGTACGAACTGGTCGTAGTGAAGGTCGCGGTTCAGGGCCTGGACGACCCAGTCGCGGTAGCGCCACGCATGGGCCATGACCTTGTTTTCGTCCTGGCCGTTGGTGTCGGCGTAGCGGGCGACGTCGAGCCACCAGCGACCCCAGCGCTCGCCGTAGGCGGGATCGGAGAGCAACGCGTCCACGGCGCGTTCGCGGGCGTCGGGGCGCGTGTCGGCGACGAAGGCTGCGATGGCCTCGGGCGAGGCGGGGAGGCCGGTGAGGTCCATGGTGACGCGGCGGAGCCACGTGCGTGGGTCGGCGGGGCCGGCCATGCGCGAGCCGCGTGCCTGGAGGGCGTGGGCGACGAAGCGGTCGATGGGCTCGGCGAGGGCGGGCAGATTGGGGGGAAGCGGGCGTTGGACGGGGTGGAAGGACCAA
Organism: Verrucomicrobiota bacterium; assembly: GCA_046090125.1. Lineage (GTDB taxonomy): Bacteria > Verrucomicrobiota > Verrucomicrobiia > Limisphaerales > UBA9464 > UBA6176. The sequence continues at coordinate 5,392 of JBJSZF010000610.1, read as the reverse complement.
TGCTGGGCGGGGGTTGCACCGTGGGCTGGCAGCGCGTGCAGCGCGGTCCACGCGCACAGGATGGCGAGGCGCCGCGCGCCCGAGGCGAGCTTCATGCGCCTCATGTCCGTCCCTCCTGCGACGCGCGGTTCAACGCTTCCACGATGCCATCGGCGTCGTACACGCAACCGCCCCAGGTGCCGCCGCCCACGCGTTGCAGGGCCGCCCAGAGGCGCGTGTCGTCCGGGAGGTCCGGATGCGGCGCCACGTCCGGGTGCGGGGTGCGACGGGCGAGCACGGCGGCGGCCTCCTCCGGTGACACCGTGCGGCCCTCGACGCCCACGACGTCCACGGTTCCCTCTAGGCGGATGCGGTCGATCACGATGCGGATGACGTCGCCGTCGCGGACGCGGCCGATGGGTCCGCCGGCGAGGGCCTCGGGGCCGACATGGCCGATGCACGCGCCGGTGGAGACGCCGGAGAAGCGGGCGTCGGTGACGAGGGCGACGTGGCGGCCGAAGGGGAGGTGCTTGAGGGCGGAGGTGAGCTGGTAGGTTTCCTCCATGCCGGTGCCGGTGGGGCCCGCGCCGGCGAGGACGAGGACGTCGCCGGCGTGGATATGGCCTTCCTTGATCGCCTTCATGGCGTCGCGTTCGCGTGCGAAGACACGGGCGGGACCCTCGTGCCGGTACACGCCGTCGGCGTCGAGGACGGCGGGGTCGATGGCGGTGCTTTTGATGACGGAGCCCTCGGGGGCGAGGTTGCCGGTGGGGAAGGTGACGGTGCTGGAGAGGCCGCGTTCGCGGGCGCGGGCGGGGGGGAGGATAACGTCGTCGGGATTGACGCCGTCGAGTTGCTGGAGAAGGGCGCGGAAACGTGCGCGGCGCGGGCTGGCGTGCCATGCGTCGAGGGCCTCGCCCAGGGAGCATCCGGCGGCGGTGCGAACGGAAAGGTCCAAGAGGCCGAGGTCGCGCAGGTGGAGCATCACCTCGGGGACGCCGCCGGCGAGGAACACGCGGACGGTGGGGTGGTGGACGGGGCCGTTGGGGAGGACGGAGACGAGCCTTGGGGTGGCGCGGTTGACGTCGATCCAGTCCTGGACTTTGGGCCGGCGCAGGCGCGCGGCGTGGGCGATGGCGGGGATGTGGAGGAGGAGGTTGGTGGAGCCACCGAACGCGGCATGGACGACCATGGCGTTGCGGAGGGCGGCGTCGGTGAGGATGTCGCGGGTGCCGAGTCCTTGCTGCTGGAGTTGGACAAGGGCGTGGGCGGAGTCGGAGGCGACCTGGAGCCAGGCCTGGGAGCCGCTGGGAGCGAGGGCGGAATGGGGCAGGGCGAGGCCTAGGGCTTCTGCGACCACCTGGGCGGTTGCGGCGGTGCCGAGGAACTGGCAGCCGCCGCCGGGCGTGGCGCAGGCGCGGCAGCCGAGGTCGGCGGCCTCGTCGAGCGTGAGCAACCGGTGGGAGAAGCGGGCCCCGATGGTTTGGATGCGGCCGGCGTCCTCGCCGGTCTCGGGCGGGAGGGTGACGCCGCCGGGGACGAGGACGGACGGCAGGGGGCCGGAGGCGGCGAGCGCCATCATCATGGCGGGGAGGCCCTTGTCGCAGGTGGCGACGCCGAGGAGCCCGCGTCGCTGGGGAAGGGACCGGGCGAGGCGACGGAGGACGATGGCGGCGTCGTTGCGATAGGGGAGGCTGTCGAACATGCCGGTGGTGCCCTGGGTACGGCCGTCGCACGGGTCGGAAACGTGGGCGGCGAAGGGGATCGCTCCGCGTTCCTTGAGGGCAAGGGCGGCGGCCTTCACTTGCAGGCCGAGTTCCCAATGGCCGGTGTGGAGGCCGAGGGCGATGGGCGAGCCGTCCTGGGCGCGAAGGCCGCCGAGGGTGCTCAGGATCATGAACTGGGGCCGGCCCAGTTCGGAGGGCTCCCATCCCATCCCGGCGTTCTGCGTGAGGCCGAACAGGTCGCCGCTGGCCCATTCGCGGAGCATGACCTCGGTGAGGGGCAGGCGGCCGGAGGGGCCGGCGGCGCGGGTGCGCACGTCATAGACGGACTCCGGCGGCTCCATGCAGGGGACGCGCTTCATGCAGTGGCGGCATCCAACACGAGCCCGGCCGTCTTCTCAAACGTGGAGATGCGCGGGCGATCGCTCGCCCCGCCGTTCAGCCGCCGGAGGCGTACTGGGACAAGAACTGGCGCCGGTACGCGGCCTCGTCGGCCGGCAGGCGGCTGCGAAGGGTGCCCTTGGCCATGGCGCCGTGTTGGAAACGACGCTTCTCGAACACGGGCATGTCGATTCCCGTGATGGCCCGGATGCCGCGGCGGACGATCTCGCCCTTCAACGAGTAAAGGGTGGGGACGTCGTAGCGGGTCAGCTCGATGAACGGGATGCCCTCGCTGACGGCCATCACGGAGGGGCGGGTGAGCGGGCTGAAGGCGTCGAAGCCATGGCGTCGTGCCGGGGCGTACGAACGGACGTAGCCGCGGCTCAGGCCGCCGCTGTACGTGAGGCTGTGCTTGATGCGGCCCACGCCCCAGCCCTCGTGGTACAACATCAGGTTGTGCACCACCGACCGGATTGTGAGCTCCGGGTTTTCCTCGATGGGGTAGTCCTTGAGGTTTTCGTCGCCGCCATCGCCGTCCAGGAGGAGGCGCCAGTCCGGGTAGCGTTGCCGGATGCCCTGGCACAGGGCCATGCCCATGGCGGCGCACTCGACGTCGAGGGGCTTGTAGTCCTCGATGAGGCGGACGGTCTCGGCGAGGTCGATGTCTTCCGGCCGCGCGGGGATGGCTTCGAGGAACAGGCCCATCCCCAACGCCTCCAGGAACGTCCGCGCCTGCACGAGGTCCGGCCCGTCCCCAAAGTCCAGCGTGAAGGCCTTGAGGCGTGCCGGGCTCATGCCCAGCGACCGCAGCACGTGGTACGTCACCAGGAAGACCGCCCCGGAATCCACGCCGCCCGAGAACTCGACGCCGATGGGTTCCTGGGGATCGTGCGCGCGGACCCACTTGCCCACCTCGTCGGCCAACGCCCCGATGTAGCGACACCCGATCTCGTCGAGGTCCGCCGGGAGGGTGTTTCGTTCCGGCGTGAAGTATCGCGTGTAGGTGGGGTCCGGGTCCGGGCAGCCCACGAGGTGGACCTCCACCACGTAATGGGCGGGAACCATCCGCGTGTAGGACGGGTGGAACTGGTCGGCCAGGCCCTCCCTCTGGAGCTGCGCGAGGATGGCGTCGATGCGGTCGGCCACGATGAGGGCGGGTCCTTCCTGGCGCTTGGCGAGGAAGTAGCGCATGGGCCGGTCCAGGGACCGTGCCATGCGGACGGTCTTGCCGTCGCGCGCGAGGATGGCGAAGGAGCCGTCAATGCCGCCGACCTGGGTGGCATCGCCCGAGAGGACCCGGGCGCGGGCTTCCGCGAGGTCCATGTTGTGGAGGCGGTTGAGGGAGGGGTCGAGGAGATCGACCACGCGCTCGACGTAGGCGTCATGGAGGGACATGGGGGTAGGTTTCCAAGGGCGGGGCCATGGATTCAAGCCGGGAGCCGGGCGGGGCGGCGGCAGCGGCGAAGTTGAAGGTTGAAGGAGGAGGGAGGGAATCGGCGCGGCGGTTCGTGCCGCACCCGTGGAGGGGGTGACGTGCCAACGAAAAGGGCCGCCGCTCGGGATGCACCCGTGCGACGGCCCCGTGCCAGAGCGTGGGCCGGAAGTTCGGACCGTGGACTAGCGGTAGCGCAGGACCACGTTGCCGCCCTCGATGGAGATCGAGTCGATGGTGGTGGCACCCTTCAGGCGATAGAACCGCGCGTCGCCGGCCCCGATGGCTGCGCGGACGGTCTTGGCGGCGGCATCGACGCTGGCTCCGGCCTCGGCCGTGAAGGCCCCGCCAAGGACGGTCGCGGACTCCAGCACGATGGACGGCGCGACGGCCTCGACGGCGGCCCATGCGCGGACGCCGCCGGTGTCATTGACGAGGGTGCGGGCTCCGGTGGAGCGGTTCTCGGTGAACCATTCCACATGCGCGCCGCCGGTGCGCTCATACCAGACGAGGCGGAAGGCGTAGAGGCCTGGCTCGGCGACGACGACGTCGAAGGTCTCGTCGGCGGGGCCTCCGTTGTGGAACTCCAGCGGGAGGGTGGAGGGGCCCGGGTTGACGGCGGTGGCGAGCTTGTAGCCATCGTCGCTGATGATCCCGAAGCGCGTGATGCCGGCTGGAAGCTCCAGCCAGGCGGTGAAGGCGGCCGCGTAGTTGTCATTGCCCACGGCGGGGTCCTCGCCGGGGAAGGGCAGGTCGTTGCCGAACGCGCCATCGCCGCCGCCATTGGAGGTGTTCTGCGAGTAGTTCACGACGTCCGTCACGCCGGAGACATCGACGGCGCGCGGGTACGGGCCGTTGGGGTTCAACTGGTCCTCGGCGCGGGCGAGGCTGTTCTCCAGAGCGCCGCCGTCGGGGGGAGCCTGGACGAGCTTGTAGTTGAGGCCGCGGGCGACGCCCTTGCCTTGGAAGCGTGTGGCGGGGTCGAGTTGGAGGTACGTAACGGTGAAGCTCCAGGACGAAGTGACGTCCGCGCCCTCGTTGTCCTTGAAGCGGATGGCGGCGGCCACGGTCGAGCCGGAGGCCGGGAGGTTGGGCAACGCGTATCGGACGGTCGCCCCGGAGGCCGTGGCGGCCACGGTGGCGGCCACGTCCGTCCCGCCGACGGAGAGCTTGATGGAGGATGCGTTGACGGTGGTGTCGCGGTTCTCGATGGCGACGTTGATCTCGGGGGTGACGGTCTGGACGGTGTCGTTGGGGGCCGGCGAGATGGACGCGATGGCCGCGCGCTGGACGCCCGCATTGGCGACGGGGACGAACACGAGGTAGTTGAGGTAACGCCCGCCGCCGCCCGCGTCGGGCGTGACGGTCCGCAGGCGGAGCGTGGCGACGCCGCTGAGGCGGACGAGGACGGCGTTTTGGCCGGTGCCGTCCGTGAGTGGGAAGTTGCGATAGGTGTAGCCGGTCGTCCTGCCGAGGAAGGAGCCGAGGACCTTGACGGTTGGGTTGGGCTGGGTGCGGTCTCCGGTGACGAGTTCGAGGACGCTTTCGGCCTGGGCGAGGTTGATGACCGCCTGGCGGAGGTACACGGCGTAGGTTCCCGTGGCGAAGTTGCGCGTGTAGTGGAGCCATTCGCCGGCCGCGAGGTCGCCCACGTCGTAGTCATACACGCCAAGGTCGGTATTAAAGTCGGCACGGACGGGGTCGATCGTCCGCTGCATTCGCACGGCGTCCTGGGTGCGGTACATCGTGTCGGAGCCGTTCGGGCCGCCCCGCGTCTCATTCACGTCCACCCCTGCCACCGCGCTGCGGTCCGTGAAGGAGTTGTCCGCCGGGCCGGAGCCCTCGGCCGACCGCACGGGCTGGTCGAAGTAGCTGC
>JBJSZF010000609.1:0-2830 GCA_046090125.1 Verrucomicrobiota bacterium | reverse complement strand
AGGCGGCCGGCCTGCGCAGGATCCTTGGCCAGCTTGAAGGGCTGCGTCTGCTCCACGTACAGGTTGGCCCGGTTCACCAGGTGCCAGATGGCCACCAACGCCCCTTGCAGGTCGTGGCCCCGCAGCCGCTCCGTGGCCGCTTCGACCGCGCGCGCAGCGTCAGGCGCGAGTTCCGACGACGCGGATGGGACGACGCCACCGCGGTACTTGTTGAGCATGTTGACGGCGCGGTTCAATAGGTTGCCCAGGCCGTTCGCCAGCTCGGCGTTGTAGCGGGATTGGAAGCCCTCGTCGGTCCAGTTGCCATCAGGCCCGATGGCCAGCTCCCGCACCACGTAATACCGGAAGGCGTCGAGGCCCCACTCGCGGATGACCGCGATGGGATCCACGACGTTGCCCGTGGACTTGGAGAGCTTCTGCCCGTCCTTCTGCCACCAGCCATGCGTGAGGATCTGACGCGGCAACGGCAGCCCGGCCGCATGCAGCATGATGGGCCAGTACACCGCGTGGAACTTGACGATGTCCTTGCCAATAACGTGGACGTCGGCCGGCCACAACGACAACGGCGGCGCGCCCGTGGACGACGACGACGGCACGGGAAGGCCCAGGGGAACCAACACCGCCGGGTCCCCGTGCGCCGCCGGGACCGTGATGTAGTTCACCAGCGCGTCGAACCACACGTACGTGACCCAGTCGGGCGCGAACGGCAACGGGATGCCCCAGGACAACCGGCTGGCCGGACGGGAGATGCACAGGTCCGCCAGGCGCTCAGAGCGCAGAAAGCCCAGCACCTCGTTGCGCCGGTTCGCGGGCTCGATGAAGGACGGGTTGGCCTCGATGTGCGCCACCAGCCAGTCCTGGTGCCGCGCCATCCGAAAGTACCAGTTCTCCTCCGTGAGAGGGATCACCTGCCCCCACTTCGGGTCCCACGTCCCGTCCGGGTTGCGATCCTTCTCCGTCAGGAAGGTCTCCTCCTTCACCGAGTACCACCCCTGGTACGGCTGCGAGTAAAGGTCGCCCGACGCATGGAGCTTGGAGAGGATCGCATGAACCACCGCGCGGTGTCGCGGCTCCGTCGTGCGCACGAAGTCGTCGTTCGACAACCCAAGTTCCCGCGCCAGGCCTGTCCATTGCAGCGCCAGCTCGTCGCAATACGCCTGCGGGTCCTTCCCCTCGGCCGCCGCCGCCTGCTGCACCTTCTGCCCGTGCTCGTCGAGGCCCGTGAGGAAGAACACGTCCTCCCCCATCGCCCGTCGCGCGCGCGCGATGACGTCCGTGAGGACCTTCTCGTAGGCGTGCCCCAGGTGCGGCGCGCCGTTCGTGTAGTCGATGGCCGTGGTGATGTAGAAGCGTTTGCCCATGCGCTGCCACGCAGGTTCGGGATTCAGCCCCCAACATTCAAGGCCTTGGAAACAGGACGCCGCCGCCGCCCCATGCCGGACGAGCAACAAGGAACCAGATCCAGCATCATGGAAGCCGCGCTCTGGAGACCTCACAGTGCCCCGCAAGGCAATGGCTCATGGAGCGGAATGCACCGTCACAAAGCCGCCCGCAGAAAACCCCATGGGCTGCCAAAGGCCACCGGACACCATGTCCCACGCCCTCATGGATCTTCTCAATCGTTTGGAAGCCGGGTGCGAACCCGGGTCATGGGCTGGCCGCCGAGGCATCACGACGCCAGGGTGCCCGCGAAGAAGCCCGCGAGGAGGCACCCAAGAACAAATGCGCCCCGTGCCCCCAGTCATTACTGCACCGTCGCGCGGAAGAACGCCTTCTCCGGCACGCCCTCCGAGGGCACGTGGATCCGCAGCAACTGCGTCCGCGTCGCCACGAAGTCCCCGCGCAACGGCGCGTTCGCGCCGTCCGTCGCCAGCCGGAACCCCGCCCCCGTCCAACCGTTCAAGTCCGTCGAGTACCGCACCGAATACCTCCGGCCGGGGATCGCCAGGAACTCCATCGACATCCGCTCCGCCGTCTTCTGCACCACCTTCAGCTCGAACCCATCGGCACGGTCGAAGGCATACGTTCCGGCTCGATACTCGTTCAGGTTCGAGATGCCGTCGCCGTCGGTGTCGTCCCCGGGCCGGACGTCGCGGATGTTAAGGTTGCGCCCCATCGAGGCCAGCAACGCCCGCTCCCAGGCGTCCGGGATGCCGTCGCCGTCCGGGTCCTCGCCCAAGGTCAGGTCCATGGACGTGACCTCCGTGGACTTGCCAAGCGTGGCCATGTTCAGGGCGGTTTCGAGCGGCAGGTACGTAACCTGCCCGATCTGGACCTTCATCCGATACGACGAGGCGGCGCGCAGGGCGGTGGCCTTGTAGTTGTCCGGCGTCGCCCCGGCGTCCATCGGGATGGACAGCGAGTAGTTCCGGCCGGGGCCGAGGTTGGGGACGACGCCGGTGCGGACGCGGACGCCGGTGCCGGTCTCCAGGAAGACGACGGCGTTGGTGCTGTTGAAGGGATCTCCCATCTCGGTGCGCACCATGCCGCGGACGATGTGCGGCGGCGCGGGCGGGAAGGCGTGCGCGAGGGAGAACCCAAGGGCCAGCAAGACGACGGCCACCGTGGCCGCACGTTGAGGGGATGCTGGCCCTTGGGAAAGGGGTGAGGCAGGCGACCCTGCCTGTGCCGGGACGGGGGAAGGATTCATCTTAGAAACGAGGTTGGAGGGACGTTGCAACGAGCGGATAGGGCCTCCCATCAGGGCGGATGGGCTCATGGACAGGAGTCCGAGGGCTCAGCCTGCGAGTGAGGTCGTGGTAGGCTCGATTCGGCTGTAGGCCGGGTCCCCTGACCCGGCACACCGGGCATGCGGCATCGCCGCCGCCGC
>JBJSZF010000608.1:0-2123 GCA_046090125.1 Verrucomicrobiota bacterium | reverse complement strand
ATAGACTTGTCCATCCTCGCCGCGCGCCGTCGGGCTCACCACCGGCGTCTCGCCGCGCGCGATGCACTCCAGCAACGGCCCGGTCCGTACTTCCACCACCTCGCCGACAAAGCCGACGTCCACCGGCGCGCCCGAGGCGTCCTTCAACCAGAGCTTTCGGCACGTGAAGATGTCCGTGCCCGCAAACCCCACCGCCTTGCCGCCCAATGACTCGATCAAGCGCACCACCTCCGGGTTGATCTCCCGCGACAACACCCGATCCACCACCTCCACCGTCGCCGCGTCCGTCACCCGTTGCCCTTGGACGAACGTCGCGGACAGGCCCGACTTCTCCATCGCGCGGGTGATGGCCTTGCCGCCGCCATGGACCACGACGGGGTTGATGCCCACGGCCTCGAGGAAGACCACGTCGCGCGCCACGCTCGCGCGGACCATGGGATCCGGCGAGTCCATGAAGCTGCCGCCGTACTTCACCACGAACGTGGCTCCATCGAACCGCTGCATGTACGGCAACGCCTCCAGCAACGTGGCGGCCTTGGAGATCAGGTCTTGCATGGGAACGGGTGGGGACGGGAGCGGGTAAAAGAAAGGAAGAGGGATGAAGGATGAAGGATGAAGGCGGGAAAATCAGCCGCCGAGCGTGGTGGGGTCGGCCACGTTGCCCTTGTTGTAGTCCACGTAGGCCTCGGTGAGGTCCGCCGCGTAGAGGAAGGCCGCCCCCTTGCCAAGGTTAAGGCGGATGTGGAGGTCGAACTCGTCCGGCGCCGCGGCCTGGCACAACGCCGCGAACGTGGCCTTCGTGGGCTGCCCGCGACGCAGGCTCCACAGCACCTTGCGCGAGCCCGGCGCGCTGTACCCGATGTCCACCTTGTCCTCCACCACCGTGGCCGCGCTGTACCCGAGCGCGTCGATGATGCGGCCCCAGTTCGGGTCGCCGCCGTGCCAACTGGTCTTCACCAGAGCCGAGTTGCCCACCGCGCGCGCCGCCGCATCCGCCTCCGCCACGCTCCGCGCGCCGCTGACCCGCACCGTCACCACCCGGTGCACGCCCTCGCCATCGCGGACGATCATCTTCGCGAGGGACAGGCACACGTGGTGCAGCGCGTGCTGGAAGGCGGCAAAGTCCTTGTGGCGCGCCGACCCGATGACGGGGTTGCCCGCCCTGCCGTTGGCCAGCACGAGCACGGTGTCGTTGGTGCTCATGTCGCCATCGACGGTGATCCGGTTGAACGAGGCCGCGACGGCCTCGGTGAGGGCGGCCTGGAGGACCGGGGCGCGGATGGCGGCGTCCGTCGTCACGAACGCCAGCATTGTGGCGTGCAGGCCGGACGGCAGCGACGCGGGCCGCGCGCCGTTGGGGCTCATTCCCGGCTGGATCATCCCCGCGCCCTTGCACATCCCGCCGATGCGCACCTTGCGCCCGCCCATTGAGAACTCGACGGCCACCTGCTTCGGGCGCGTGTCGCTCGTCATGATGGCCTCCGCCGCACGGTCGGCATGGGCGGCGTCGGATCCCAGCTCGGCGGCGCAGGCGATGATGCCGGACTCCACCTGCGCCATGGGCAGGTGCACCCCGATGCGCCCCGTGGAAGCCACGAAGGCATGGCCACGTCGCACGCCCAGGACGTCCTCGGCAAGGTCGGCCATGCGCAGGGCGTCCTTCATTCCCTGGCGCCCCGTGCAGGCGTTGGCGTTGCCCGAGTTGATGACGACTGCCTGCGCAACGCCCTTGGCCGCACGCGGGATGCACACCTTGACCGGCGCGGCGCAGACTTGGTTCGTCGTGAACAGGCCCGCCACGGCGCAGGGTTGGTCCGACACCAGCAGCGCGAGGTCGCGCTTCGGGCCCTTGTCCGAGCCCTTGCCGGTCCCCAGCCGCTTGATGTCGCAAAAGACGCCCCCGGCCTTGAAACCAAGGGGGGCCACCACGGCGCCTACCACGGGCGCGAGCTTCACTTTCATGCGCGGCCCCGAAGGAAGCCGGGAGCAGCCGCCGCGCTCAAGCCGATTATCCCGAAAGGTGTGAATGGCGAATGGCGAATGGCGAATGGCGAGCGGCGAGCGGCGAGCGGCGAGCGGCGAGCGGGACGCGGGAGGCGGGAGGCGGGAGGCGGGAGGCGGGA
>JBJSZF010000607.1:0-1993 GCA_046090125.1 Verrucomicrobiota bacterium | reverse complement strand
CCGACGGCCACCAGTGGAGCACCACGGCGTTCTCAACCGACTACATGGAGAAGTCCTTCGCAGGGTTCCCGCGGAGCTATCCCGACGGCATGGGCGAGGACGAGGCCGACGCCATGGCGTACTCGCCCGGAGGCTTCCTGTGGGACAACGCGGCCAAGCATGGGCTCTCCATGCGCAACTACGGCGAGTTCGCGGCGCCGGACGTCCGCTGGAAGACCCCTGGCCGCAAGGGAACGCCCGACTTCACCGCCTGTTACCGCCAGTGGAAGGGCACCGGCGACGACGTTCTTTTCGCCAGCAAGCCCATGATCGAGTCCATCCGTGCGTTCACCCCCACGAACTACGTCGGCTGGGAGATGTCCGTGCCGGACCAATACCGCGCGGATGTCATCCTGCGCGAGCTGGCCGGGTACGAGGCCCGCGGCGAGTTCCCCCGCCTGACGATCATTTGCCTCCCCAACGACCACACCAGCGGCACCGCCAAGGGCACGCCCACGCCCGCCGCGTGCGTCGCCGACAACGATCTTGCCTTCGGGCGCATCGTCGAGGGCTTGTCCAAGAGCCGCTTCTGGAAGCACATGGCCATCTTCGCCATCGAGGACGACCCCCAGGCCGGCTGGGACCACGTCTCCGGCTACCGCACCACCGCCTATTGCATCTCCCCCTATGCCAAGCGCGGCGCCGTCGTCTCCACCCAGTACAACACCACCAGCCTCATCCGCACCATGGAGCAAATCCTCGGCCTGCCGCCCATGAACGCCTTCGACGGCAGCGCCACCCCCATGTGGGATTGCTTCACCGACACCCCCGACTTCACCCCCTACGCCGCCGTCCCGTCCAACGTCCCGCTCGACGAGATGAACCCGGACCCGAAGGCCATCTTGGACCCCATCCTCAAGCGCGACGCCGTCGTCTCGTCCAAGCTCAACTTCCGAGAGGTGGACAAGGCCCCCGAGGACATCCTCAACCGCATCCTGTGGCGCGCCATGAAGGGCACGTCGGAGCCCTATCCCGAGTGGGCCGTGATCCAAGTTGAGGACGACGACGACCTGTAGGCGGCGTGGGGCGCGGTGAGGGACTCCGGCCGGGATCAACCGCCGTCGTCGCCGCCCTCCGCGCGCTTCTCCCAACGGCGCAGCGCGCGCTCGGGGAGCGAACGGTCGGCGGACACGAGGAAGCATTGCGGGACGCACACGGCCTCCAGGGCCTTCTCCAGCTCCACGGACGGCGCGACGACGTAGCGGTCGTTGGGCTCGATGAAGACCAACGCCCCGGAAGGAACCCGGACGCGCAGGTAGAACGGGACGCGCCCGGCGTGGGCCTCGAGGATGTTGCGGACGGACTCGAGCCTCTGGCGGTCGAGCTGGGCGTGGTCGAGCTGGAGCTGGACCTGCTTGGTGAGGCGTCGCGGGGCGTCCTCCAGCTTCAGGATGTCCGTGGGGAACAGCTTGGGCTTGTCCTCGCCCGTCGAGACCTCGCCGACGACCAGCAGCGGCATGTTGACGACGAAGAGGTCCCGGAACTTGTCGAAGGACTCGTTCATCGCGAGCAGCGTGACGGCCCCGGTGAGGTCCTCGACGGTCACCATGGCGTAGGGCTTGCCGCTCTTCTTCGAGACGCCCTGCTGGACGGCGGACACGAGCCCGCCCACGCGGGCCATGGAGCGGTTGGGAAGCGACGCCAGCCCCTCGACGGTCTGGAGGGCATAACGTTCCAGGAGCCTGCGGTGCGGCTCCAGCGGATGGCCGCTCACGAAGAAGCCCGTCAACTCCTTCTCGTGCGCGAGCTTTTCGGCCGAGGGCCACTCCGACAACTCCACCGCGACCTCTGGGGCGGACGTTCCCCTGCCCTGCCTGCCCTTCGCGGGGGCTGGCTCCAGCGCGTCCAGGAAGCTCGCCTGGCCCCGCGCACGGTCCGCCGCCAGGGCCGCCGCCCGGCCCATCGAAGGCTCCACCTGCGACCACAGCGTGGCACGATTGGGCCCCAGGCCATC
>JBJSZF010000606.1:0-3202 GCA_046090125.1 Verrucomicrobiota bacterium | reverse complement strand
GTCCGTGGAATCTCAAGAGGAGGCGGATTCTCTGTCCAGCAAAGCAGCGGACCTCCTATAATAGATTCGTCCGACATCCATCCACACTCCGGATTGGCATAAACTTCACGGAGCAAGGCACTCGGACGACGCAGCAATATGCAACGGCATCAGATCATGTGCAGGAGGCATGGGCGGAATCGGCCCGGATCCTTGCGGCTTTGCAGTCGGCCATGGAGGCCGCCGGGGCTGACGAGTCCGCCTTCATCGGGCGCGAGCTGTCGCGCCATCGGATCCAGTCGGTCGCGGCCGTGCGCAAGTTGATCGCGTTGGCCGAACGCGACACTTCGTTGCTGCCGTCGGTGGCGGCGCAGTTGGCCTCGGAGGAGTCCCTGCCTCCCGACGCCGTCGCGCTGATGGCGCGGGCCGCGACGCTGGACGGCGTGCCGGACGCCGCGCGCGCGCAAGCCGTGCAGGCCCTGGCGCGCACGGACAAGCCGGAGGCATGGCGCGCCCTGCTGGCGGGCCTGCCGCGCGTGCTCGCCACCAAGGCCGAAAACCAACAGGCCGAGAAGGCCCGCAACGCCTTCCTCAACTCCCCGCACCTGGACGCGCGGGTCGATGTCCTCGCCGAGGCCGCCGAACGCGTCGCGGGCGAGCCCTCCCTGTGGGCCGAGGCCGGCCTGCTCAAGGTCGCCGGACGCAAGGCCGGCTCCCCCGAGGCGCGCGCCCTAGCCAGCCGCTCCCTCGACGCCGGTTGGACGCGCCCAGCAAGGCGTGTGCAGGTGCTCAAGGCGGCTGCCCTAGCCGGCGACACGACGCGCGCCACGCAGTTCGTCGCCGCTCTTGCGGATGCCGACCCCACCGTTGCCGCCGCCGCCAAGGCCACCGTCCAGCGCCTCAAGATCGACCCCGCCCGCGTCGCGGTGGAGGCCGGCCAAGCCAAGGTGGGAAGCCTCCCGGCCGAGGCCGCGATGGAGGCCGCCGTCGCCAGCAAGGGCGACGCGGCCCGGGGCGAGCAGTTGTTCGCGCAGGTCGGTTGCAACGGCTGCCATACGGTCCGCCAGGACGAGCCATTGAAGGGTCCGTACCTCGGCCATATCGCGAAGACGTACAAGCGCCGCGAGCTGGCGGAGGCCATCCTCCTTCCCAACAAGACCCTCGCCCAGGGCTTCGTCACGCAGCACATCGAGCTGAAGGACGGGACGGAACTCGACGCCTTCGTCGTCCAGGAGGCCGCCGACGCCGTGACCGTGCGGACCGTCGCGGCCCAGGAGCAGCGCATCCCGCTCTCCCAAGTTGCACGGCGCGTGAAGCTGCCCCGCAGCCTCATGCCCGAAGGGCTCGTCGCCGACCTCCCAGTGCGCGACCTCGCCTCCATCCTCGACTATCTCGAAGCCCTCGCGCGGCAGGCCCCGTGATCCGCCCCCCTGTTGCCATGGCCACGCAAACTGTCCCGCTCCGCCACGTTGCCTTCATCCGTTGGCTCGCCACGGAAGGGCTGGGCGTGGTGGCGGCTATCGCGTCCGAGATGATCCTGGGCGGCTGCAAACCCGCCAGCCCCGACGCGCCCTCCGCCGCGTCGCCCACGCCCGCCACACAAGCCGGCCCGACCGCCCCGACGACGACGAACGCCCCCGTCGCCGCCACCGTCCTGGATGCCGCGCCTGAGGGCATGGCGTGGATTCCCGGCGGCACCTTCACCATGGGGGGGCCCGACGTGGACGTCGCCGCGCGCGAGCGGGCCGCGACCCGTCCCGGCGAGCCCGTCTGCTCCGGCTTGCTCGCGGGCTTCCCGGACGCGCGGCCACTGCATCCCGTGACCGTCGCGGGCTTCTGGATGGACGTCACCGAGGTCACCAACGAGCAGTTTGAGAAGTTCGTCCAGGCCACCGGCTACCGCACGGTTGCCGAGCGTACCCCCACCGCCGAGCAATACCCCGGCGCGGACCCGTCGATGCTCGTCGCGGGATCGGTCGTGTTCAGCCCGCCGCAGGAGCCCGTGCCCCTCGAGAACTCCCTCGCATGGTGGAGCTATCGCGCGGGTGCAAGCTGGCGGCATCCCGATGGGCCCGGCAGCAACCTCGAAGGCAAGGGCCGCCTCCCCGTCGTCCATGTCTGCTTCGAGGACGCCCAGGCCTATTGCCGCTGGGCCGGCAAGCGCCTGCCCACCGAGGCCGAGTGGGAATGCGCCGCCCGCGGCGGCCTCAAACAAGCCACCTACCCATGGGGCAACGACCTACGCCCCCAAAGCCGTTGGATGGGGAACTTTTTCCAGGGCGACTTCCCGTGGCGCGACACCGGCGAGGATGGCTTCGTCGGCATCGCCCCCGTGGGCCGTTACCCCGCCAACGCCTATGGCCTCCACGACATGGCCGGCAACGTCTGGGAATGGTGCTCCGACTGGTACCGGCCCGACACCTACGAGCGCCGTTCCGCGCAACGGCCCAGCGCACAGCCCACGGGGCCTTCGGACAGCCTGGACCCGGACGAGCCCGGCGTGCCCAAGCGCGTGCAACGCGGCGGCTCCTACCTCTGTTCCGACCAATACTGTGCCCGTTTCCGCATCGGTACCCGTGGCAAGGGAGCCATCGACACCGGATCCACGCACGTGGGCTTTCGATGCGTCAAAGACGCCCGCCCCAACGGTGGATGACGGGCCCGCCCGCACCCTCTGCCCTCCGGAAACACCTTTCCCAAAGCGTCCAAGATGGGCTTCAGACAGATAGATCCGCCCATCAACGGGCCGTGGCCTCGACCCCGGTTGGCGCAGTTGCCGGGGATGAATGGGAGCCCACCACAGTGGGCGGCCCTGCAACGACTCACACGGGCAGTGATCTCCACGGCCCCCTGAGAGTCCGCGAACGTCCGCTGACTCGGTCGCACGGGGGCAAATTCCAAGATGGACGATGGCCCGGGAAACCAAGGTGCCTTGGAAGGGCTCGTCGGGGCCTCAGGACATGATGTGCGGCACCCATACCGGCCGTCGGCGCCCGTAGGTACCCAATCGGCTTGGCTGCTGGCGAGCGCGCCAAGCCAGGCGGCAACTGGGTGTCCCTTCGGCTGGCGTGCGGAGCCGGCGGATGGGTTGGTTTTTCTAGGGGGGACGGCCTCAGGCAGGCGTGGCCGGTGAGGGTTCGGCCGGGTCTTGGTTCCGGGGGTAGTTCCACGGCATCCACTTCCCGGGATCCCGTCCGGCCGCCTCCGCGTTCTTCACCACGGC
>JBJSZF010000605.1:0-29502 GCA_046090125.1 Verrucomicrobiota bacterium | reverse complement strand
ACGCATCGCCGCTTCGGGAGCCGTCCTGACCCAGTTCCCCTTCGGACGCCCCGCCGACAAGCAATCCTTTCCCATCCGCAATCGCATCGTGGCCGGCATGACCCTGGGCACCATCGTCGTCGAGGCCAACCTCAGCAGCGGAGCCATGATCACCGCGCAGTTTGCCATCGACGCCGGACGCCAGGTGTTCGCAGTGCCCGGCCGCATCGACTCGCCGCGCAGCAAGGGATGCCATGACCTCATCAAGAAGGGCGCGAAGCTCTGCGAGGGCATCGACGACGTCCTCCCCGAGTTCGAGTACCTCTTCCCGCCCCCCAATCGTCCGTCTCTCAACAACCCCGCGCCGCTGCCCGCCCTCGAGCTTTCCGAGCCCGAGCAAGCCGTGCATCGCGCGCTGGAAGGCGGCGAACTCGACACCGACGAGGTCATCCGCGCCAGCGGCCTCCCCGCCAGCGCCGCCAGCGTCGCCTTGTTCAGCCTGGAGATGAAGCGCCTCGTCCGACAACTGCCTGGTCGGCGCTATCAACTGCTGCGCTGACGGGAGGATGGGAGCCCCGGGGGGGAACGGGCTCCAACAGGCGACCACCATTCGTTTCACCCCCCGGCCTTGCCTCGCAACAAGCGGTGCGGGGCGTTCCGCCTCCCGGGTTTTCAGAGGGTTGCGTGTCGCATCGATTCCTCGGCCGTCATTCCATGCCGCCCATTTCGGCATCCCATGCCGATGCTTCTGCTCGGACAATTACCGCTCATGGAGCGCTTCCAAGACGCGGGGCTCCATCCATGCCTCGGACCGTGCCATCGAATCAGGGCCGTGGTTCCAAGGCTCATGCGGCCACCCGTCCCGTTTCGACGCCTCCGGTTACCGCTTCTGGACGGATTCTCGCTCTCCATCCACTCCCCGGGAAACCCGCGTCCATCTGGGGAACCCCTGTTGCATCGGGGTTTTTCCGGCGTGATGGGCGTGCCGCATCCGCCTCAGCGTGAGGCGATCCAACCCATGCCCATGGCACCGGCGATGCACCCCCCAACTACAGCCAGCACCGGGACCCTGCCGCTGGCCAACGCACCCCATGCCATCGAGCCAAGCCCGACGTCCATCCACCCCCGGAGAGCGCCCTCCCGCACCGGCCCCATCCAGGCCGCCGCCAGAAGGCCCAGCACCGCCGCACCCGCGCCCGAAAACGCCCGTGCTGCCCAGCGCCTCTGCTCCAGCCAAGCCCACGACGGCGCCACGGCCGACACCAGGAGGATACCGGGCAGGAACAAGGCGACCGTTCCCACGATGGCCCCGGGCCAGCCACCCACCCGCATCCCCAGAAACCCGCCGAGCGTAAACATCGGCCCCGGCATCGCCTGTGCCGCGCCATAGCCCGCGAGAAAGTCACCTCGTGTCATCCAACCCGGCTCCACGATCGTTTCCTCAAGGAACGGCAAGACCACGTGTCCTCCCCCAAACACCATCGCCCCGGCTCGATACAACGCCGCACCCACCCCAACCAACCCATCGCGACCGGCATGCAAAGCCCATGCCAGCAAGGCAACCCACATCCCCATGCATCCTGCGGCCACCGACGACCGAAGCCGCACCCCAACGGTTCCACTCCCCGCCACCGCCTCTCGCCTGGACAACGCCATGCCCAGCATCATCCCGAACAACACCCATGCCGGCTGCATCCAACCGCTCGGCCATGCCCATGCGGCCACCCCTGCCGCCAAGGCAATGGCCCCCTCCGCCGCAGCGCCCCGCAACCGAAGCCCCATCCCCGCCACCGCCTGCGCCACCACCGCCCACGCCGCAATCTTTAGCCCATGCAGCGCCGCGTCCGCCCACGGCCCGTTCCACTTCGGCAACCCCCATGCCACCGCCGTCATGAGCACCGCCGATGGGAGCGTGAACGCAAGGAACGCCACCCATCCGCCGAGCCATCCCGCCCGAAGCCAGCCCAGGCAAAATGCCAGTTGCGTGCTCGCGGGTCCCGGCAAGAACTGGCACAGCGCCACCCACGAGGCATAGCCGCGATCATCCAACCACCCCCGGCGCACCACGCATTCCGAGCGAAAGTAACCCACGTGCGCGCTGGGGCCGCCAAACGAACGCACGCCCAACCCCAGGAATGTCCAGGCCACCTCCCGGCAACCGCCACGCGGCTTCCATCCCACGTCACCCGCCACGCCCTCCACGCCAGCACCTCGTCTCTCGCAATGCCCCCAACAATCCCGCGGCGACGCGCCTCAGTTCAGGCTGATCCGACGCCGCATAAACGTGGGCACGTCGTAGTCTTGCCCGTCCAGGATCGTGGCTTCCGTCTTCTCAAACCGGCCCCGGCTCACGATCTCAAAGTCGAAGAATGACTGCACGGCGGCCTTTCGCCGACGCGTCACGCCCTTGCCCGAACGTTCCAACGCCTTCTGTCGTTGCTCCATCGTCAGCAACGGCGCCGGAGGGACCAACGGTCCGCTGGCTCGGACGGACGGGGACGCCGTCCCCGTGACCTCCAGACCGATGCCAGTGTCCCGCGGCGACGAGGGTCCCGCCGACCCGGCAGCCTCGCCCGTTGCCTCGGGCAACGGAGCCGATCCGCCCACGGACGCCACCAGCGTCAAGGACAGACGCCCGGTCATCGCCGGATCCACGCTCGTGCCCACCACCACCTGTGCCTGCTCGCAGTGCCGCTGAACCAAGGCAAAGGCCCTCTCAATGTCCCCAAACGGCACGTCCGGCCCCGTCACCGCCGACAGCACCACCGCGTCGGCCGCCCCAAGGATCGAGTCGCGCGCCACGAACGGATGGGCCAGCAGGCGCTCGGCCGCGTCCGTCGCACGGCGTTCGCCCGACCCGTCGGCCGTTGCAAACACGCTTTCCGAATGACGGCCACGCAGCAGTCGCTCGAGGCTCGCGAAGTCCAGCCGGATCAACCCCGGCCGCGTCAGCAACCCCCATAGCCCCCTCACCCCGTCCACCAGCAACCGGTTGGCGGCGTCGAACACCTCCCCGGCGGTCGCACGGTCGTCCAGCGTCTCCAGGACGTGTTGGTTGCGGACCGTCACGACGGCGTCCGCCGCCGCCTTGAGCAATTCCAGGCCGCGCCGCGCGTGCCCGCCGCGCAAACGGCCCTCGATGTCGAACGGCATCGTCGCCACCCCCAGCACCAAGGCTCCCGCATCCCGCGCGCACCGGGCCACCACATGCGCCCCGCCCGTGCCCGTCCCGGCCCCAAGCCCCGTCAACACGAACACCACCCGCGCGCCCTTCATCCGTTCCGCCAGCGATTCCTTGCTCCCTTCCGCCGCCGCCTGCCCGAGCAACGGGTCGCCACCCGCACCCAGCCCACGGGAGCCTGCGGGCTTCATTGCCACCTTGTACGGAGCCGAGGACCGCGCCAGGTCCGACGCATCCGTGTGGCACGCCACCACGTCCACGCCCGGCAGCGCCCCGGGACCGCACAGCAACTCCACCGCATGGATCCCGGCACGCCCCACCGCCACCACCCGGATGTCCTGCGTCGGCATGGAACCGACGGCGGACAGGACCGATGCGGACAACGTTGCATCCACGCCCGCGCCTCCGGGCGCGTCGGCATTCCTCTCGGATTTCGGGCTCATGAAACCTCCTCTCGCACCATCACCGTCCAGCCAGTCTCCTCAGCGAAACCACGGTCCCAGCAACCGCAGGATGCCCGACCGCGGGGGCGGGGGCGGCCGTCGCATCGCTCCAAAACGGGCGAGTCCAATCGCCGTTGCAAACTCGGGATGACCCAGCAAGTCCACCGGCCCGGAGACGCCCTGCACGCGGCCGACGGAAACGGGCAGCCGGAAAACCCGATGGGCGGCTGCCTCGATGCCTGGCATCCGGGAACCGCCGCCGCACAGCACCACCCCCGCACGGCACAAGTCCAGCGACGGGCCCACCGCGCGCGCCACCAACTCCAGCGTCTCCTCCACGCGGGCCGACTGGATCACCCGGAGCTGCGCCAGGTTGATCGCGCGCTCCGGCAGCCCCGGCTCGGCCGGCAAGGCCAGCGTCTCCACCGCCTCCCCCCGTGCCACGGGTTGCGCGCACCCATGCGAAACCTTCAGGTCTTCCGCCCGCCCGAGCGGGATCTTCAATCCGATCGCAATGTCGTTCGTCACGTGGTCGCCCCCGACCGCAAAGGCCCCGCACTCGCGCAGGAGGGCGTCCCCATACATCGCGTACTCCGTCACCCCGGCGCCCAGGTCCACCACCAGGACGCCCATCTCCTTTTGCTGCGTCGTCAGCACCGCCAACGCGCTCGCCAGGCCGTTGAAGGCCACGTTCTCCACCGACAACTGAAGCGACTGCACCGCCCGAACCCCCGTCTCGATGCGATTGCGTTGCCCGTGCACCACGTGGACATGCGCAATCAACTGCGACCCCACCATGCCCTCCGGGTTCGCAACCCCGTCATGGTCGTCCACGGAGAAGTCCTGCCGGATCGTGTGGATCACCACGTGCTCGTTCGGCAAGTCCCGTGCCCGTGCGTTCTCCACCGCATCCTGGACGTCGTCCGCCGTGATCTGGCGCCCCTCCGAGACGATCGGGTGCAACCCTTGCCGCGTCTGGCCATGCACATGCGCCCCGCTCACGCCGAGGTATGCCGACCGGATCTCCACATCCGCCATCTGCTCCGCCTCGGCTATGGCGTTGCGGACGTCCTCGACCGCCTTCTGTGCATCCGTGATCTCACCCTTCCGTACACCGCGCGAACGCGCCTGGCCAAGGCCCAGCAAGCTGAAGACGCCACTGGACGACACCTCGCCAACGGCTGCGCACACCTTGCTGGTGCCCACCTCCAAGCCCACCACGATGGAACCCCGCTCAGCCATGGCGACGTGCGTGCTTTCTCGCGGGCTTCGCGGGGCGCGGCACCACCCGGGCCGGCTCGGCGGGCGAGTCCATCCACCGCAACGGCACGTGGTTCGTCACGGACAAGTCCAACGACCCAATCAGGCGCCCGCGGCTTGCGGAATCCAGGTGCACCGCCTTCCAAAGCCGCAAGGGCCTCTCGAACCCACGCCCGGGCTCCGGAATCCCAAACGTGACCCGGCTCCCCAACCACGTCCGCACCTCCACCTCCCCCGCCCGGCTCACGTCCACGCTCACAATGTCCGACAAGGTCGCCATCTCGGACCCGTCATACTCCGCCAGCAACCGCAACGCCGCCAACACCCCGGGATGCGTCGTCACCTGCCCCACCACGAACGCCCCCTCCGCGCCCAGCAACAAGGGCAACGCCGACTCCGCCTCGATCACCTCGGACGCCGCATGGCCCCTCTCGAAGGGCAACATCACGTGGCCCAGCTCGTCCAGGAGGTATGCAAAGTCGATCCCCTGCTTGTCCAAGACCCGCGCCCGCGCCACCGGAAACCGCTCCTGCACCTGGATGCGCAGGGTGCCCGGCCACTGCCGATGCACCTCCGCCGACGCCAGCCGCGGATGCCGCATCAACTGGTCCCGCAACGTCGGAAGATCGATGGCAAACGTGTTCATCCCCTCCCGCACGCGCGCCTGCGCCACGATGTCCTCGCGGGACAACGCCCCGTCCGTCGTCACCGTCAACTGCCGGAGCGCCAGCGCCTCCGTGCGATGCAACCACCGGTCTCGCGCCACCCAATACCCCGCCAGGCACGCGCCGGCCATCAAGGACGCCATCGCCAACCCCAACACGCCTCGCCCCAACACCCCCGCAGCACCCCCCATCGCGCCCCCACTCCGCAGGCGAACATCCAGCTCCACCCGCCGCGCGTTCCGCCGGTTCCTTCGCGCCCAGGGCCAACCCTTCCTCATGCACGCCTCCTCTCCAGCGCCAGCATCACCAGGCGCAGGCACAAGGCCCCGAAATCCAGCCCTGCCGCCGCCGCCGCCTTCGGCATCAGGCTCGTCTCGGTCATCCCCGGCAACGTGTTCACCTCCAGCACCACCGGCCGCCCCTCCTCCGTCACCATCACGTCCACCCGCGCGTAATCCCGCCCACCCACCGCTCGGAACGCTCCCAAAGCCGCAGCCTGCACCGCGCTCGTCACCCCCGCCCCAAGCTCCGCCGGGCAAAAATACTCGGTCGCACCCGGCGTGTACTTGTTCCGGTAGTCATACGCCCCGGACCGCGGCCGGACTTCCACCACCGGCAAGGCCTCCCCATCCAGGATGCCCACCGTGGTCTCACGGCCCACGATCCGCTCCTCCATCAAGACCTCCGACCCATGTTGCAACGCCTCCCGCAACGCCCCCGCCAACCCGTCCGCCGCGTCCACAAACTGCAACCCCACGCTGCTTCCCTGCCGCGCCGGCTTCAGCACCACCGGCGGCGTCCACCCCGGCGGCCACCCCGCCGTCGCCTCCACAAAAACATGCCCGCGAGCCACCGGGACACCGGCCGCCTTGCACGCCTCCCGCGTCAGCACCTTGTCGAACGCCCGCCGCGATGCCTCCACGCCGCAGCCCGTGTAGGGAATCCCCAGCGCCTCCAGCTCGGCCTGCACCTGCCCGTCCTCGCCGTAGGTCCCGTGCAAGGCCAGGAACGCCACCGTCGTTCCAAACGGCACCCGCAGCCGGCCCGGCTCCGGATCCACCTCAAAGACCTCATGCCCCAACGCCGCCAACGCCCGCGCCACCGCCGCCCCGGAACGCAACGACACCTCCCGCTCCGCCGAAGGCCCGCCCCGCAGCACCGCGATCCGCTCCCGTGCGCTCATCGAGTCGTGGCCTCCTCGCCCACGATTTCCACCTCCGTCTCCAGCTCCACCCCCCGCTCTCGCAAGGCCACCTCCCGTACCCGACGCACCAGCTCCAACACGTCCGCACCGTCGCCCCGCCCAGGTTCACGAAAAAGTTCCCGTGCACGTCCGACACCATGGCGTCCCCCACCCTCAACCCCTTCAAGCCCAGCTCGTCAATCAACCGCCCGGCCGGAAGCTCGGGCCGCGGGTTCTTGAACGTGCACCCCGCGCTAGGTTGCTTCGGCTGGCTCGCCCAACGCTTCCGGTTGCTCTCGGCCAGCCGCGCCTCGATCTCCGCCCGCGCCGCCGGGCTCCCGCGAAGCACCGCGCCCAGCGCCACCTGCCGTCGCAGCAACGGACACTCGCGATAGCCCGCCCCAGCCTCCGTCCCCGTCACCTCATGCACCCCGCCCTCGACATCCATGAACCGCATCGTGTCCACCACGTCGAACATCCAGCCTCCCATCGCCCCCGCATTCATCCGCAAGCCGCCGCCCACGCTCCCAGGAATCCCCTCCAAGAACTCCAGGCCCGTCATGCCCGCATCCCGCGCCGCCAGCGCCACCTGACGCAACGACGCCCCCGCCCCACACCGCAGCCCACCCTCCACCCGCTCCACCCGCGAAAACACCGGCTGCCCCAGCGACACCACCAACGCCCGCAATCCCCCGTCCCGCACCAGCAGGTTCGACCCGCGTCCCAACACGAAGACCGGCACCCCATGCGTCTTCGCCAACGACAGCGCCTCCCCAAGGTCCGCTTCCGTCGCCGGCTCCAGGTACATGTCCGCAGGCCCTCCCACCCGCAGCGTCGTCCGACGCGCCATCGGCTCGTCACGCCTCAGCACCGATCCAGCCGACAAAACGTCCGAAAGGTCCCGGTGCAGGTCCGCCATCCGAACAGACCGGTCCAAGGCGGCTCCCAACGCCTCGTCCACGCCCTCGTCCGACAATTTCAACAGGCTCATGGCGCCACCCCCGTCGCCCCGGGGAGGGCCCGGGCCACCGTTGCATCCCGCCCGCCCCGGTCCGTGCCACGCACCCGAGCCAAGGCCACCAATCGATCCGCCATCCGCCGCGCCGCCTCCGGCCGATGCAACCCAAGGGCAGCCCGCACAAACCGCACCCGCGCGCGCTCGTCGTCCAGGAAACACTCCAAGGCCTCCACGACACGCCCCGGGGCCATGTCCGACTGCTCCATGACCCGAGCAGCCCCGGCGATCTCCATCGCCCGTGCATTGAACCGTTGGTGGTCGTCCACCGATGCCGGGAAGGGCACCAACACCGACGGCACGCCCGCCGCCGCAAACTCCGCCAATGTCGAGGCTCCGGACCGTGCCACCGCCACCGTCGTCGCCCCCAAGACTCGCTCCATCCGGCGGGAGAATGGCTCGACGACCGACCGCATCCCGGCCTCCGCATGCGCCCAACGCATGGCCTCCACGTCTTGATGACCGCACAAGTGCAGGCACTGGAGGGAGGGCCAGCGTCGCGCAATCTGGGGCAAGGCCGCCGCCATCGCACGGTTGAGGCCCGTTGCGCCCTGGCTGCCGCCCATGATCGTGAGGACGGGCTTCGTCGGGTCCAAGCCCAGTTCGACACGGCACGAGGTGGCATCCAACGGCCGGACGCATTCCCGGACGGGCGTGCCCGTGACCTCCACGCTTCGTGCACCCCAACGGCCTGCGGCTTCCTCGAAGCCCACCATCGCCACGTCCACCCGTCGCCCCAGCCAACGATTCGCACGGCCCGGAATCGTGTTGGACTCATGCAACGCGGTCCCGCATCCCATCGAACAACCCACCATGATGGGCGGCACGGACGTGAACCCGCCCATGCCCAGCACGACCGCCGGGCGCAGCTCCCGGAACAACCGGCGCGACGCCAACATCGAGCGAACCACGGACCATCCAAAACCCAGGTAGTTCCTGCCCTGCAAGCCCACGGCCGGCAACACGTGCACTCGAAGGTCCGTCACCCCAGCCACCGCCTCCCGGTCCACTTCCTTCGGAGAAACCAGCAACGTGACCCCGACGCCGCGCGCGCAAAGCTCACGCCCCACCGCAAGCCCCGGAAACAAGTGGCCTCCGGTCCCGCCACAGGCCACGGCGACTTCCATGTTCGTCCCACCGATCATGAGGCCCCCACCCAACCATCATCCCGCCCGAAGGGATTGCGCGCCCGCGCCCGGGCACGCCCGCGCCCGGGCCGTCGATCGCCCTCCTCGGCCGGGCCGTCCGCCTCCGGTCCCTCCTCCTCCGACGCCCTCGCAATCGATGCCAGGATTCCCACCATCGTCAGCAGCACGATCAGGTTCGATCCCCCGCGGCTCACGAACGGAAGGGGCATTCCCTTGTTGGGGATCACGCCCGTCACCACCCCTATGTTGATCGCCGCCTGCATCGCGATCAGGAAGGTGATGCCCGACGCCATCAACCGCCCAAACCGGTCGGGCGCACGCAGCGCAATCGCCGTGCCCGCCCATAGGATCGCCAGGTAGCCCGCCACCACCGCCAGCGTGAAGGTCAAGCCCAGCTCCTCGCCCACCGCAGGCAGGATGAAATCCGTCCGCACCTCCGGCACCGAGAACTTCATCGTGCCCTTGCCCAGCCCCGTGCCCTCCACGCCCCCGGACCCAAACGCCAGCAACCCACGCCTTACCTGGAAGAAGGCCTTCGGGTTCTGCTCTGGGTGCAACCATGCCTCAATGCGCCCGCGTGCCATGGGGCTGAAGGCAATCATGGCCGTCAACGCCACCGCCCCCGCCACGGCCGGCGTCGCCACCATCCACCAACTCGCCCCGGCCAGGAACAGCAGCACCATCGAGAGGGCCAACAGCAAGGCGCCGGTCCCGCGGTCCGGTTCCATCAGGACCAACGCCACCAACGGCCCCGCCAGGACGAGCGTCCCCCAGAAGAAGGCCGCCGGGCGCGCCATCGCCGTCGCGTTCCTCGCCCCGTGCAGGGAAAGCACGACGATCAACGCCAGCTTGGCCAGCTCGGCCGGCTGCACGCCCCACAACCAACGGCGCGCCCCGTTGATCTCCCGGCCGAACACCAGCACCAACGCCAGCAGCACCAGCGTCAACCCCAGCAACGGCCACGCGATCCGCATCCATCGGCGGTAATCCATCGAGGCCGAAACCAACAGCAGCCCCACCCCGGCCCCGCACGCCATCCACTGGCTGGCCACCGTCATCCCAGGACGCGCATCCAGAAGCGTCGCGCTCGTCAATACCGTCAGGCTCAAGGCTACGAGGGAGCCCACCGCCATCAACAACAGCATCAGCCACGTCTTCATCGTCGCGCGCCCGTCCTCACGTCACCAGGGGCCCGACGACGCGCCACGTCGTCGTCGCGCGCCGCCGAACCCGCCCCCCGCCCTCGCTACCGCCCGCCCGTCGGGGGCAAGGGCGTCACCACCGGAGCCACGGGCACCGGGGCGGCCGCAGGGGCCGCCGCGCCCGCAGGGGCCGGTGCCGACGCCGCGCCCTTCGCGGGAATGTTCAGCTTCTGGCCGGGCTTGAGGCTGTCCGACGTCAGCCCGTTCAAGTCACGAATCTTGCGCCAGGACACCCCGAGCTTCTTGGCGATCTTGGAGCCCGTGTCACCGGGGCGAACCGTGTACGAGGAGGATTCCTCGGAAACGGACCCAGCCCCAGCTCCCCCCGCCGCCGTGCCCGCCGCCGACCCGGGCATGCCGCCCGTCGTCGCGTCGGCCGCCTTGGCCGTCGGGGCCGGAATGGCGAGGACTTGGCCAATCTTCATGCGGTTCCAGTTCACGGTCGGGTTGGCGGCCTGCAGGGCCTTGATGCTCACGCCGTACTTCTTGGCGATCACCGCCCCCGTCTCCCCGGAGGCCACCTTGTGCTCGGATGGCGCGGCACCCCCCGCCGCGCCGGCTCCGGCCTCGGGGCCTGGAACCGTGGCACCCGGCAAGGGCAAGGTCTCGGCGGGACCTGTCACCGCCGTCCCCGGCGCCGGATTCGGCGTCAAGCCCCCCGCGCCCACGCCCGCGACGGGCGGCGCAATAGGCGGCGGATTCGTGCCGGTCGCCGGCAACGGGTTCGTGGACCCCGGGTTGATCGCCACCGGCGGCTCGGCCACCGGCGGCAAGCCACTGTCCTGCCCAGGCAGGCCCGAGTCGGGTCCGCCCAACGCGCCCGTAGGCTTGTCCTGCTTGCAGCCAATCCAAAGGAGCGCGCACAACACAAAGACGTGCAGCGCTCCAATGAAGCCGATGATCTGGAACGAGGAACGCCCGCGCCCCTGCTTCTCCAGCAGGGATCCTTGCGGGGCGAGTGGATTCGGGGTGCTCATGGATGCTCGGGACGCGCGTGCGCGCCCCCACGGGGATGGGATTGGTTTCGCGTTTCCACCCCGGCCCCTCCCCAAGGAAGGCCAGGGCGAAATCTTTTCCGGCTGACGCCAGCGGGAACTCCCTCGCTACCCGCGAGGAAAACAACATGGCCCCCCACGTGCCACGCCCAGGTGGACGCACCGCGGAGGACCGGTTGAGTCATGATTGCATTCGCGCCACGCGGTGCCGCCGTCCGCACCGCCACGTCGGACGCACGCCACGCGCCCCGACACGCCCGTTCTATCGACCCGGCCCGGACCACGCAAGGCCGCCGTCCACTTCCGCCCGCCTCCCTGTTCGCAACCCGGTTCATCGGATCTTCAGCGTGCTCAACGCCACCACCGCACACAAAATCCCCGCAATGTAAAAGCGGGTCACCACCTTCGTCTCGGACCATCCCTTCTTCCGGAAATGATGGTGCAACGGGGACATCAACAAGACCCGCCGCCCGGTGCCCGTCCGGAGCCGCGTGTACTTGAACCATCCCACCTGCAAGACCACGCTCACCGCCTCCGCCACGAAGACCCCGCCCGCCAGCACCAACATCAGTGGCTGGTGCACCGCCACCGCCACCGTCCCCAGCGCACCTCCTAGTGCCAGGCTGCCCGTGTCCCCCATGAACACCTGGGCCGGATGACAATTGAACCACCAAAACCCCAGTCCCGACCCCACCATCGCCGCGCACACCACCGCGAGTTCCCCAGACCCGGGAACGCGGGGCACCAGCAGGTAGCGCGCAATCTCCGCGTGTCCTCCCACGTAGCAAAACACCGCCAGGACCCCCGCGCACAAGATCGTGCACCCGATCGCCAACCCATCCATCCCGTCCGTCAGGTTCACCGCGTTGCTCGCCCCGACGATCGTCAGCAGGCACGTCGCCAACGCCACCGCCGCCGCGATGCCACCGGACCAGTATGCCAGCCGCGCCGGCACAAAGGGCACGTGCAGCTCCGTCACCAGCTTCTCCGTCGAGGGCAAGGCCCACAGGTAGGCCACCACTCCGCCCGCCACCACGAACTGCACCACCAGCTTCAGCCGACCCGAGATCCCCTCCGCGTTTTGCCGCGAAACCTTGGTCCAGTCGTCGTACAAGCCCAGTCCCGCAAACGCCAGCAACACCAGCAACACCAGCATCACCAGCGGACCCGGACGCGCCCACAACAACGCCGCGACGTCCAGCGTCAACACCACCAGGATCCCGCCCATCGTCGGCGTCCCCCGCTTCGCGCGGTCGTCCGCCGCGCCCGTCGCATCCCCGGCCCCGCCCGCGTCCTTCGGACGGTACTCCTGCCGAAACTTCAGATCCCGAAGCCATTCGATCACCCGCGGGCCGAGCCACCACGACAACAACAACGACGTCACCAGCGCGCCCCCGGCCCGCACGGTCACGTATCGCAGCAACGACCAGGGAGCGGCCGGGATCCAATCTGCCAGGTACGTCAACATGAGCCCCCTCCCCTTCGCCCCAGCAACCCCTCCGTCACCCGTTCCATCCGCGACGCCCTCGATCCCTTTACCAAGATCGCATCCCCCTCGCCCAACATCCCCTGCAAGAATTCCAGCGCCCCCTCGACGGACGCGTGCTCCGTCACACGACCCAGCCCCGCCGCACGTGCCGCACCGGCCATCACCCCCGACCAACGCCCCACGCACACCAACGCGTCCACCCCCGCCGCAGCGCGCCGCCCCACCTCCGCGTGGGCGGCCTCGCTCGCCGCACCCAGTTCCGCCATGTCCCCCAACACTGCCACCCGCCGCCCCTCGCACGGCAACCGTCCCAACGTTTCCAACGCTGCCGCCACCGAGTCCGCGTTCGCGTTGTAGCAGTCGTCCAAGACCCGCACGCCGCCCGCACGCCGCACCGACATCCGCCGCTCCGGCGCACGAAACCCTGCCAAGGCCGACCGCGCCTCCTCCGGGTTCACCCCTAGTTCCCGTGCCACCACCAACGCCGCCGTCGCGTTCGACGCCATCACCCGGCCCGGCACCCCCACCCGCCAGGACCCATCCCACCCCGGGCCGCCGCCCTCCACCCCAAATTCCTCCCCCTCCCAAAGGCTCCGCGAACCCGTCACCCGCCAGTCATTCGTGCCCCCCCATCCATACCGCACCACGCGCCCCGGGCACCGCCCCGCGATCTCGTCCGCAAAGCCATGGTCCCCCTGCATCACCAGCAAGCCATCCGGACCCATCGCCTCCGCCAGCGCCCCCTCTTCCCGTGCCACGCCACGTTCATCCCCAAAGAACTCCAGGTGCTCCCGCCCAATGCTCGTCAACACCCCCACTCGGGGCCGCATCAAGCCCAGCAACGGCGCCAGCTCGCCAGGGTGGTTCGTGCCCGCCTCCAGCACGCCCACACGATGCAACCGCGTCCCTTCCAAGAGGCTCAAGGGCACCCCAACGTCATTGTTGAAGCTCGCCGCGCTCCGCCACACCGGCCCGATGGACCCCAGAACCCGCGCCAACAATTCCTTCGTCGTCGTCTTTCCATTCGACCCCGCCACCGCCACCACCGTCGCCCCCATCTCCGCACGGTACGCCGCCGCCATCCGCCCCAACGCCACCCGCGTGTCCGCCACCCGCAATGCCGCCACCCCCTTCGGCACCGTCCCTTCCCAACCCGCCTCCACCACCACCCCCGCCACCCCAAGCCCCGCCACCGCGCCCACGAACGCATGGCCGTCGAACCGCTCGCCGCGCAAGGCCACGAACACGTTCCCCGGGCCTGCCCGACGCGAGTCCGTGGTCACGCCCGTCACGCGCACCCCCTCGTCGCCCTGCGCCAAGACGCCCGACGTCGCCCGCACGCACCAGCCCAGGTCCCGAGCATCCATCATTCCCACCCTCCCCCCACGTGCCCCATGGCCGCCAAGGCCGCCCGGGCATGCGCCGCATCATCCCAAGGCATGCGCGTCGGCCCCACCACCTGCACCGGACGACGTCCCTTGCCCGCCAGGACCACCACGTCGCCGGGGCGCGCCATGCTCAACGCACGGGCCACCGCCCGGTGCCGGTCGGCCTCCCATCCCACCGTGCATCCCATCGCCAAGGCCCACGATGCAAACTCCGGCCCGCGCTCCTGCCACGCCTCGCCCGAAAGATCATCCGACGTCACCACCACGTCGTCCGCGCCGCCACCCGCCGCGCGTGCCAGATCACGGGCCTCGTCCCTGCCAAGCCTCGGATGCGGCCCCGTCACCACCACCCCCCGTCCCGTCGCCAGCTCCCGGGCGTCCGCCAAGGCCTCCTCCAAGGCCGCGTGCTCGTCCGCCCCATCCACCAAGACCCCAAACCTCTGTCCCATCGTCACCGGCTCCATCCAACCCGGCAGGCCCGCCAGCGAGGCCGCAGCCGAGGCCAGGGGCGCGGCGTCGAAGCCCAGTTCCCGCATCCAAGCCAACGCCTGCCCCAGCGCGGCCGCCTGGGAGCGGCCCACCAAGGGCGTCAACAACGCCCGTCCCTGCCCCGGCCCCTCCCAGCGCGCCACGGTTCCACGGGGTGACAACCGTTGCGCCTCCAGCCCCCCGGTCTCCCCAGGCGCCGCCTCGCGCAGCATCCGAAAATCGACCCCATGCACCGCATCCAGTCCCAGCGCACCCGTCCCCAGCTCCAGCACGCACGCACGCCCGCCTGCCCCCGCGTGCCGTTCCATCTCCGCCTGCAGGCGGCCGGCCTCCACCACCGTCGCATCCCATGGAACCCGACGCTCGCCTGCCGCGAGGGAACGCCCCGAAAACCAAGCGCACGCATCCCCCGTCGCCTCCAGCAACGCCGCCATCAAACCCGCCACCCGCTCCCGCCATCGCGGCGGCCCAGCAACCCCCAACACCACCAGCCGCCGCGACGGATGGCCATGCAGCGCCGACGCCAGCAATCCATACGCCCGCCGCGCATCCTCCACCTCGATGCACAACACCCCCGGGGGCGCCCCCGTGGGATCCGACCGCTCCCGCACCACCACGCTCGCGCCCCGCTCCTGGGCGGCGCAGGCCTCGAACGGGTTGCTCCGCGCGCGCTCGGGCAAGGACACGAACACCATCCCGGGCCCCGACAACCGAGGGTCCACCGAGACGCCATGCAATGCCCGGCCCGTGGCGCGCCGCACGTGGCCCGCGTCGAAGCGCGCGTCCGGCAGCAAGGGGAGGATTTCGTGGAGCAGCATGTCAGTGGGTTCGGCTCGCGGGCGCCGGCGCGATGCCCGGCCCGCGTGCGACCGGCGACGCGTCGTTGGTCCGCACGTTGGGAACCAGCCCGAGGTGGTTCGCGGCATGGCGGGCCACGGACTTGAAGATCGGGCCGCACGCCTTGCCGCCAAAATAGGAGCCCGGCCCCCGCTTCTCCGGGGAGTGCGCCAGCACCAGGATGCACAGCTCGGGCCGGTCCGCAGGCAGGAACCCCACGAACGTGGACACGTACTTCTCCGAGCTTTGCTTCCCGTCCACGAACTGGTGGGCCGTCCCGGTCTTGCCCGCCACCTCGAAGTCCTCCATCGCCACCGCCTTCGCCGTCCCGTTCTGCACCACCGCCCGCATCGCCCGACGCATCTGCACCGCCGTCTCCGGCTTCATCACGCGGGCCGCCACCTCCGGCTCGTATCGCGCCACCACCGTGCCGTCCGGCTCCTCCAGCGAACGCACCAGCATCGGCTTCATCCGCACCCCGTCGTTGGCAATCGCCGCCGCCGCCATCGCCGTCTGGATCGGCGTCACCAGGATGCCATACCCATACGAAAGCCGCCCCTGCCGCTCCACGCTCATCCGGTCCGGCCGCTCGATCCACCCCGCCGACTCGCCCCCATGCCGGTTCGGCCCCGGGGCAAGAACCCCCGTGCGGGCCAGGAACCCAAAGCGACGGATGTAATCCAGCATCTGGTCCGGCCGCATCCCCAGCCCCAGTTGCGCGGCGGCCACGTTCGACGACTTCGCAAAGGCCTCCTCCCAAGTCACCACGCCCAACCCATGGCCCTCCACGTCCCGAACCGGCCGTCCCGACGCGCGCCCGACCACCGACGGCTGCCACGTGCCGCCATGGCAGTTCACCATGCCGTCCAAGGTTGCCATCCCCAGGTCCAGCGCCGCCGCGTAGGTCACCATCTTGAACGTAGAGCCCGGGTCCGTCCCCATCCCAAACGCCCAGTTAGGCAGGCCGTCCGAGCGCGCCTCCCACAGCCGGTTCGGGTCGTAGCAGGGCCGGTTTGCCATCGCCAGGATCTCCCCCGTCGCGGGCCGCACCACGATGCACACCAGCTTCTCCGGCGAAATCGCCGCCACCCCCTCGTCCATCGCCTGCTCCACGATGCTTTGAAGGTGCGCGTCCAGCGTCAGCCGCACATTGAGCCCGTCCCGAGGCGCAAGGTCCCGGCCCCGCATGCTCACCAGCTCGCGTCCCCGCGCCACCCGCGTCTCCACCAACCCCGGCACCCCCATCAACGCCGAGTCATGCTGCGCCTCGATCCCCACCGCCCCCACCCCGCGCCTCAGGTACCGCTGGTGCCGCACCACGTTCTCGTTCGTCACGAAGCCATTCGTGACGTGTCCCAGCACATGCACCGCCGCGGAACCCAACGGATAGCTCCGGTGCTCCACCGGCATCCCAAAGATGCCGTTCACCTCGATGGATTTCTTCTGGTCTCGGAGCCCGGCCTGCTCCGTGCGCAGCGCGCGCAGCCGGCCCGCCTGCACCCGCAAGTCGCCACGCCGCCCCGTGGCCAGCAACCGAAGCCGCTCCAGCGGCTTGGGCATCAACCCCTGCGAGGCCTCCACCTCCCGCTCCAGCTCCTCCATCCGCGGCAGCTTGGTCTCGCGCACCAGCTCCCGGTACCGCTCCAACGCCGTTTCATCCACGTTCGTCAGCACCAGCACCGCGCGGTTCGTGTACGCCCGCATCGCCACGTTTGTCACCCAGCCGCCGCCCGCGGCCTCCACCGTCCGTACCACGCGCTCCAGCCGCCGAGCCGTCAACCGCGCCTCAACCTCCCGGGGCTCGACCCCAAATGCCCGGCCCACCAAGCCCGCCAACCACGCCGCGTTCGTCCCCACCACCACCGGGTCCGCATACAGGTCTTGCAGCCATTCGCTCTGCGCCATCACCAAGCCGCGAGCATCCAAGATCTTCCCCCGAAGCGCCGGACGGACCAGCCTCTGCTGCGTCCCCTCGCCCGGCCGCACCTCCATCGGACTCAGGCATTGCACCTGCAACAGCCGCGCCCCTAGGCCCGCCAAAACCAGCCCCAGCAGCCAGGACACCGCCCGCAGTCGCCCCCCCATCACGTCGGGTTCCATGGCCATGCGTTCCCCCTCCCCTCAACGAGGTGCCCCCAACGCGGCAACGGGCCGCGCCACGCGCCCGCCCCATTCGCCCGCCGATGCGCCCGCCGATGCGCCCGCCTGAGCGGAGACCGCCGGCTCTGCCACCTCGATGTTGAGTCTCTGCGACGGCGACGGCGTCACCAATGGCAGGCCAAACCGCTGCACCGCCTCCAGCAGGCGCGGCCGCGTCAGCATCTCGTTCAACAGGGCACGCCCCTGTCCCAACTCGTGCGAGTAGGACTGCTCCTGCTTCTCCAGCTCCGTGATCCGGCGCCCCATCGCCAGTTGCTCCGCGTGCATCCGCACGTAGTGCACCCCCAGACCCGCGATCAGCCCGCTCAACAGCAGGGCACGCACCACCGTGCCCAGGCCCCCCACGCCCTCCCCGCGCCTCCGGTTCGTCGCCATCCCTAGTCCTCCAGTTTCTCCGCCACCCGAAGCTGCGCGCTCCGCGAACGCGGGTTCGCCAGCACCTCGGCCTCGCACGCACGCACCGGCTTCCTCCCCACCAGCCGCGCCCGCGGACGGCATGGCTCCCGAAGCTCCGGAACGTCCGGCTGCCCCTCCGGCACCCGATACTCCAGCGCACGCTCCCGGAAAAAATGCTTCACCACCCGGTCCTCCCCCGAGTGGAAGGTGATCACCGCCATCCGCCCTCCACGCGCCAGCACCCCCCAAACCCCCGCCAAACCCTTCCCCAACGACTCCAGCTCCGCGTTCACCACCATCCGCAACGCCTGAAAACACTGCGTCGCCGGATGCGTTCGCTGCCATGGCCTCGGCACCGCCGCCGCGATTACACCGGCCAACTGCAACGTTGTCGTGAACGGCCTTGCCCCGCGCTCCCGCACAATCCTCCGCGCAATCCGGCCCGCGTCCTTCTCGTCCCCAAGCTCCCAAAACACCCGCGCCAGCTCGCCTTCCTCCCACTCGTTCACCACGTCCGCCGCCGTGGGCCCGCCCCGTGTGTCCATGCGCATGTCCAAGGGCCCATCCGCCTGCAAGCTGAAGCCGCGCCCAGGCGTGTCGAGTTGGTGCGACGACACCCCAAGGTCCATGCACGCCCCGTCCACCGTCCCCCGCAGCAACCATCCCTCAACGTCCGCAAAGTTCATCCGGCGCAGCTCATGCCGTCCCCCAAACCGCCCCAACCGCCCCCTCGCCGCCTCCACCGCCGCCCCATCACGGTCGCAGCCCCACAGGAAGCCGTCCGGCGCCGTCGCCTCCAGGATCGCCTCGGCATGACCGCCACCCCCCAACGTCGCGTCCAGCCAGCGGCCGCCCGGACGCACCCCAAGGCCCTCCAGCAGCTCCTTCCCCAACACCGGCACGTGATGAAACGCATTCACCCCTTCCACCTCGACCTCGCTCTCCCCTAATCCGTGCCCACCTTCATCCCCTCCAAGCGACGGCCCCGAAGCCGCTCGTAGGTCCGGTCTGACTCCGCCCGCAACCACGACTGCCTCGCATCGCCCGCGGCAGGCGTCTCGTGCAGCAACCGCCCGCCGCCCAGGCGCCGCCCCACCACCTCCACGTCGTCGTCCACCAACGGGTTCCGCACCGGCTTCACCGCGCCCAAGATCATCTCCAATTGACGCGGCGACGGCGCAAACCCAGACGGCGTCGCCCTCCGAAACCATGCCCACGGCCGCCACCAATCCCGGGCCCACCGTGCTTCCCTCGCCTCTCGTCGCTTGTTCATCCCATGCCTCCTCTCTTCGCCCCGTTACCAGTCCAGGTTCTCCTTCGCCAACACGTGCGAGTCGTCCGCATCCGCACATTCCAAATGCTCCGGGCTCCACACCTGGAACTTGTGAACGCATCCCACCAACCACGCCGTTCCCTTCAGCTCCGCAGGCACCTTGAGCTCCTCGGGAAGCGAAAAACGCCCCGCGCCGTCGAAGTCCAGCTCCACCATCCTCCACGAAAACCGGCGCCGCGCCGCCTGACGCGCCGACTCGTTCGAGCACGCCCGCATCACCTCCTCGTAGTGCGCCTCGAACATCGCCGACGGCATCACCTCCACGTATCGCAAGGCCCGGCGGTCCGAAATCGAGGGATTCGTCTTGGACGGTACCGCCACCGTCATCTCCCTCAAGACCGCCACCAACACCGTCCCCAAACCGCGCGCCTTCCAACGGCTCGGAAACTGTACCCTACCCTGCGCGTCCACTCCGTGCTTGTATCGCAACGTGAAATACGGACGCCCCGCAGTCCCGGGCCCCGCCCCGGTCTCCGTTGATGCCACCGCCTCCTTGGTGTCCATCGCGCCCATGTCGCCTCAAGTGCTCTGATGCCCAGCTCTCGTTCGCCGCGCTCTCGTTCACCACTCCGCCGATCCAGGGTCCATGCTCCCTTCAACCAAGCCCCCCAAACCGCGCCTCTACCAACCCATGCAAGCCACTAACAATTTCCAAACCACTCCTAACAACCCGAAGAACACCCTTTTCATGCCACTTTTCGACACTATCCGTCAACCTGCCGATTGAACAAATCCCCGGCGAGTTGTCCCCATGTTCTTCACATGGCGTCCTCTTCACGCCCAACTGGCTCATCCCCAATGATTTGACACGGAAATCCAGCGCCTTGCCCCCCCGGTTGCATCGTCCCCACTTCCGCCGACCCGCTTCGCTTCCAGACCCACTTCCCCCCCAACTTCCCCCATGCGAGTCGCTGACTTCGACTTCCACCTCCCCGAGGAACTCATCGCCCAACATCCTGCGCCGGAGCGCGACCTCTCCCGTCTCCTGGTCCTCCAGCGCACCCCCCCCGCGCGGCACGAATCCCGATTCGATCACATCGGCGCATGGCTCCGTCCCGGCGACCTCCTCGTCTTTAATGATTCCAAGGTCATCCCGGCCCGCCTCCGAGGCCACAAGCCCGAGTCCGGAGGAACCATCGAGGTCCTACTGCTTGAGGAGGTGTCCCGCCGTCGCTGGCGCGCCATGCTCCGTCCCTCCAAACGGGTCCGTGAAGGCGCCTCCGTGCTCCTCGGGCCGCCCCATGACCCGCTTCCAGCCACCTTGGTCCACAAGGAACCCGACGGCACCGTGGTGCTCGACTTTGACGGCGATGTCCTCGCCTTTGCCTCCGCCCACGGCGAGATGCCCTTGCCTCCCTATATCCGTCGCAATGCAGCGGCACCCGGCCCCGAGGACCCGGAACGTTACCAAACCGTCTATGCCCGCGAGGCAGGGTCCGTCGCAGCACCCACGGCGGGGCTTCACTTCACACAGGGTCTCATCGAAGGCCTCCGCAAGGCGGGCATCCAAATGGCTTGGCTCACGCTCCATGTTGGAGCCGGGACCTTCTTGCCGGTGAAGTCCGACACCGTCGAGGAACACCGAATGCACGAGGAACGCTTCACGTTGCCCACCAGCACCGCCCAAGCCATCAACGATGCCAAGGCCGAGGGCCGTCGCATCATCGCCGTCGGCACCACCACCACCCGCGTGCTCGAGTCCGTCGCCCGGGGACAGGCGGACGGGCTTTGGGGCGAATCCCGCGACGCCAACGCCCCCGCATCTTTCCAGGCCCTGCCCGCCGTCGCCCATGGCCGCACCCGCATCTTCCTCCATCCGCCCGCCCGCTTCCACGTGCTCGACGGGCTCATCACCAACTTTCACCTTCCTCAGAGCACCTTGCTCATGCTCGTCAGCGCCTTCCTCGCACCCGGCCATGCAGATGCGGGACGCAT
This sequence comes from Verrucomicrobiota bacterium, assembly GCA_046090125.1. Lineage (GTDB taxonomy): Bacteria > Verrucomicrobiota > Verrucomicrobiia > Limisphaerales > UBA9464 > UBA6176. The sequence goes on along the minus strand of JBJSZF010000605.1, from coordinate 8,404 downwards.
CCGGCTCATGGAAGCTTACCGCCACGCCGTCGAGGCACGCTTCCGCTTTTTTTCCTATGGCGACGCCATGCTTATCACATGAGGCCCTTCGTCCGCATCAACATGGCCATGTCCGCCGACGGCAAGGTGGCCACAGCAAACCGTGCCGTTCACACGTTTGGCAGCCCGCGCGACGGACGCCACCTTCATGAGCTGAGGGCAGCCTCCGACGCCATCTTGTGCGGCGCGCGGACGGTGGAGGAGACGGGCGCGACCTTGGGCAATGGCGGGAGGCATTACGATAATCTGAGGCAGCGCCTCGGGCGGTGCCCGCATCCCCTTCGCGTCGTGGTTTCCGGATCCGCATCCCTCTCGCCCAACGCACCCTTGTGGAAGGACCGCTCCGGGCCGGTCGTCGCCTGGGTGTCGGCATCCGCGCCCGCCGCCCGGGTACGCCGCCTCGCTGGCTTGGCGGACGAGGTTTGGACCAGCCCCGGCGACCAGGTGGACGTCGGGGCCGGCCTTCGATGGCTCGCGGCGAGGCATCGGGTGCGGGACGCGCTCGTGGAGGGGGGCGGCTCCCTAAACGATGCATTCTTCCGGGCAGGAATGGTGGACGAGCTGCACCTGACGTGGTGCCCCCTGCTCATCGGAGGCAGCCAGGCCCCGACCGCCTGCGACGGGCTGGGAACGGGCCCATTGGCGGGGGCGTTCCGCATGGCTTTGCATTCCATCCAAAGACATGGCAACGAGCTGTTCCTCGTGTATCGGGCCGCCCCCGCCGCGGGCCGGGGACATCCCGTTCGGCCGAGGCCCCGCGCGCGCCGCTGAGCATTTCATCCCCAACCCAAACCGGCCTGCTTGGCAAACGACCGTTTCCATCCAAGTCACCCGGCTCGCCCCGAAGCCTAACTATTGCAAAAATCCATGTTGCATCGCGTTTCGGCGTGCGCTTCATTGTCTTGGCAATGGACTTAACAAAAATCAGCGCGTCCGAATTCAGCCGCATCCAGTCTCTCCTAACGCGAAAGGGCAAGCTTTTGGAGGATGTCCGTTCCATCGACGCCGAGCTGGCGTCCATCCAAACCGGGCAGCCCGCCCCGTCCAAGCCCGGTCGAAAGCCGGGTCGCAAGCCCGGCCGCCCGCCGGTAGGTCCCAAGGCAGCCGCCCCCAAGGCAGACAAGCCGAAGGCCAAGTCCAAGGGCAAGGCCGTCAAGCGCGGCAAGCGGGGCGCCGTCAAGGATTCCATTATCGCAACCCTCAAGGCCGCCGGCCCTGCGGGCCTGACCGCTCGCGAGGTTGCCGACATCCTGAAGGCCAAGCCCATCAACATCGCCACCTGGTTTAGCAGCACCGGCAAGACCATCTCCCAAATCAAGGCCGGCCCCAACGGCAAGCGGATTTGGGTGGACGACGGATCGGCGGCCACCGCCGCACCGGAAGCCCCGGCAGAGGCGGCCCCGTCGCCTGCATCCTGACCGCTCCCAAGCTGGCTACAAGAGCCCGGGCCCGGCATCCATCCGATGTCCGGGCCCTTTGCTTTGCAGCAACGTCCCACACACGCGCCAGCTTCGGGCATCCCATGAACCCGCCCCCCAGCTTCATGCGAGGGATTCCCGGCACGTGTCCGGGCAAACCGCCACGCAGGCGTCGGATGGACGCATGGGTCCAAGGATTTGGGGACAGGGCGTTTTGACCCATCGAGTACCGGGCCTCGCGAAACTTCGAGAGTCGATGCTCCGTGAAGTCCCCGACGCCTGCGGCATCCGTCGCTGAAGGCACAAGGCGTTCGCGGGCGACCTCGTTTCCAAATGGGGTCTCCCGGGAACCCGGCAAACACAAGGCGGTTCCGTCCCCAGTCCAAGAGGTACGCGGGGCCGATCATGGACCCGCAAGAGGGCGTTCCCGGCAACCCTGCGGCCGCCACAGGCGACCCGATGCTGCCGCTCTGCTAATCTCCCGTCCCAACCTGCGAGGCCCCAACCGCAGCCACGCAACGGGGGCAAAGCGTCGGGTGCCCCGTCGCTTGCCCAACGCCCGAATCGCGTCGCCAGCAACGCTCGCACTTCACCCCTTCCGCCAGCTCCACCTTGACCCCGAACTTCGTTGCGGGAACGCAAGAGATCCCGGACACGGAAATCAACTCGGCCAACTCGGGCTCGCGACCCGCAACCACTGCCTGCATCGGCGCATCCAAGTCCAGCACGAGACGGGCCTCCAATGCCTTTCCAATCTGCTTCGCCTGCCTTGCCTTCTCCAGCTCAGGCAAGGCTTGGGAGCGGATGGACATCAACGTCGCCCACGCCGCCTTCTCCTCCTCGCCCCTCGGGTCGAGCGAAGGCTCCCAGGTCGCGAGGTGAACCGAGTCCTGCGGGTGCCCTGGCAGGTGTTCCCATGCCTCGTCCGCAGTGAAGGCAAGGACGGGCGACACCATGCGCGCAAGGCCCGAGGCAAGCCGCCAAAGCGCCGTCTGCACCGAGCGACGTCGTTTCGACCCTGCCGCCTCCGAGTACAGCCGGTCCTTCACCACGTCGTGATAGACGGCGCTGAGCTCCACCGCCGAAAACTGCGACACGCGCTGGTACACCACATGAAATTCAAATTCCTCGTAGGCCTTGGCCACCGCAGCCTCCAGCGCTGCAAACTCCCCCAGCACCCACCGGTCCAGACCCTCCATTTCCCCTTCCGCCACCGCATCCTGCGCCGGGTCAAAGTCGAACAGGTTCCCCAATTGGAACCGCAGCGTGTTGCGAAGCAGCCGATACGTCTCGCCCACCTTCTTCAGCCGCTCCTCCGACACCACGATGTCGTTTCGATAATCCTGGGACGCCACCCAAAGGCGCACCACGTCCGCCCCGTAGTCCTTCACGTAACGGTCCGCCGTCTGCGGCTTCGTGTATCCACCCTGCCCCTGCTTGGACTTGGAGATCTTCTCGCGGTCCTCGTCCACCATGAACCCGTGCGTCAGCACCGTGCGATACGGGGCCGCGCCGTTGCCGCCCAGGCTGAGCAGCAACGACGACTGGAACCAGCCCCGGTGCTGGTCCGACCCCTCCAGATAGACGTCCGCCCTCCAGCCCGCCTCGCCCCCATGCAAAAGCTCCGGGCGCGCCATTAGCACCGCCCGAGACGACGAGCCCGAGTCAATCCAAACATCCAGCGTGTCTTGTGCATGGCGCGTCGGGATCACGCCCGCCCATCCGTCCGGCCGGCACGACTCCCACAACTCCGCCGTCGTCCGGCTAAACCAAACGTTCGACCCATGCACGGCAAACAGGTCCGCCGCCTTCCGCACGATCCCCGCGTCCAGGATCGGGTTTCCCTCCGCGTCATAGAACGCCGGGATCGGCACGCCCCACGTTCGCTGCCGCGAAATGCACCAGTCCGGCCGCGTCTGCACCGCGCCCTTGATCCGGTTGATCCCCCAGTCCGGGATCCACCTCACCCCGTCGATCGCCGCCAACGCCCGTTGCCTAAAGGGCTCGGATCCATCGGCCGCGTGGTCGATCCGGATGAACCACTGGTCCACCGCGCGAAACACAATCGGCGTCTTCGACCGCCAGCAATGCGGGTAGCTGTGGTGATACTCCTCCCGGTGCGCCAACGCCCCCGACCCCTGCATCAACGCCATCACCGCGTCGTTGGCCTCCGACCGCCCGTTCTTCTCCAGCACCGACTTGCCATGCAGCTCGGCCGGCAGTTGCTGCTCCAGCGGCAAGTCCTGCGTCGGCCCCAGCAACCCCTCGTCCGTCACCGGGCAATACACCGGCAACCCAATCGAAAGCCCGAGCTGATAGTCCTCCAACCCATGCCCCGGCGCGATGTGCACGAAGCCCGTCCCCGTCGTCGCCTCCACAAACGCCGCCGGATGCAACGACCCGCCCCGGCGGCAAAACGGATGCTCATACCGGAGCGACGCCAACTCGTCGGGCTGCGCCGTGCGGATGATCTGGTAGTTCTCCCATCCCAGCTTCCCCGCGACGACCGAAAGCAGCGCGTTGGCCACGAGGTACGTCTCGCCGTTCGCGTGCACATAGGAATAGTGCAGCTCCGGGTTGAACGCGACGGCCAGGTTCGCCGGCAACGTCCAGGGCGTCGTCGTCCAAATCAGCACGAACGTGTTCGGCTCGCCCTCCAGCCGAAACTTCACGTACACGCTCTGGCTCACGTGGTCCCCATACTCGACCTCCGCCTCCGCCAACGCCGTGCGAAAGGGCACCGACCAGTACACGGGCTTCTTGCCGCGATAGACAAAACCCTTTTCGACAAGGTCCGCAAACAACCGCAACTCCGCCGCCTCATACGAAGGGTCGAGCGTTAGGTACGGCCGCCCCCAGTCCCCCAGCACGCCCAGCCGCTGGAACTGGCCCCGCTGCAATGCCACATACCGCCGCGCATACACGTCGCACGCCGCGCGCACCGTCGCGGCGTCCGCGTCGGCCTTGCCCGACGCCCGCAGTTCCTGCGTCACCTTGGCCTCGATGGGCAACCCATGGCAGTCCCAGCCCGGCACGTAGGGCGCACGAAATCCCCTCAGCGTGCGCGACTTCACCACGATGTACTTGAGGATCTTGTTCAACGCCGTCCCCACGTGGACGTCCCCGTTCGCAAACGGCGGGCCGTCGTGCAGCACGAACGTCGGGGATCCCGCCCGCGCCTCCTGGATCCGCTCGTAAAGCCCCGTATCCAGCCAGCGCGTCAGCCGTGCAGGCTCGTTTTGCACCAGGTTCGCCTGCATCGGAAAGCCCGTGCGCGGCAGGTTCAGCGTGTTCTTGTAGTCCATCGCAATGCCCAAGCGTGAACGGCAAACATACCCGCTTCGCCCATGCAGGGGAAGGACACCGTTCGGCTACAACAGGCCCCCAGGACAGCACCAAGGCGTGGGCGGGAAGCGGGAAGCGGGAAGCGGGAAGCGGGAGGCGGGCTCACATGACCCACCACGCCCGTGCGATGCTCGGCCCGGCCGTCCCCGTCCCCCGCGCTCCATCCAGCCCTCAAGCTCCCATCCCAAAATCCCGCCCGCCTCATCCCGTCCGACGCGTCGCAGGCACCACCATCGTCGCACGCACGTCCCCTTCCACGGCGCCCACCTCACCCGCCGGCTCCTCCCGCGGCCCGTGCAACCGCCACCACTCCTCCTGCATCCCCGCCGTCCATCCACCCCATTCCGGACATCCCATCAATCCCGAGAGGAACGCATCCATCGACGCCGGCCGTTCACCCGGCGCCTTCGCAAGGCTCCGCATCAACAATCCCTCCAGCTCGGCCGACACGGGATGCGGTGCCAGGCCCGACGGCAACGGCGGCTTCTCCGTCTGCTGCTGGCGCCACACATCCTCCGTCGTCGCCCCGTCAAACAACGCCCGCCCGGTGAGCATCACATGCCCCACCGCCGCCAACGCGTACAAGTCCGACCGCGCATCCCCAAATCCCGGCTGCCGGATCGTCTCCGGAGCCATGTACAACGGCGTCCCAAGAAACCGGCGCCACGGCTCCGCGCCCGACTCCTCACCCGAGCCAGCCTCCGCCGACCCCGCTCCGCCCGACATGCGCCGGACCAACCCAAAGTCCAGGACCTTGACCGTGTCGGGGATGCCGCCCCGTTGGCACAGGAACAAGTTGCCCGGCTTGATGTCTCGGTGAATCAGGCCTGCCTGATGAGCCTCGCGCAGCGACTGCGCGGCCTGCGCCAGCAAGTGCACGACCCGGCCCGGCTGCTGAGGCCCGTGCTGCTCCACCAACTGATGCCACGTCAGCCCGTGCAGCAGCTCCATCGCGTAGTAGAAGATCCCGTCGGCCGTCCGGCCGTAGTCATAGATCTGGATCGTGTTCGGATGCTCCAGGCGGCACGTCAGCCGCACCTCCTGCTCGAACTGCCGCACCAACGCGTCGTCCGCGCGGTCCGGCAGCAGCAGCTTCACCGCCGTTTCCCGCCGCAGGAACGCATGCCGCGCCCGATACACCACCCCCATCGCCCCCTCGCCAATCTTGGCCATCAACTGGTATTGCCCCAGTTGCCGGGCCTTCAGCCGCTCCTCGTCGAAGCGCGTCCGCCACACCGTCCCCGCATGGGCCGCCACCAGCATCACCACCATCGCCAGCGCCAGCATCAGGAGCAGCGCGAGCACCACCAGCCTCAGCACCTGCAACGGCCGGAATGCCTCCGCCGCGTCGATCTTCGTCGCCAATCCAAAGTGCCGCTCCGGCAGCCAGCGCCACGCCCCCACGACGGCCACGCCCCGGTAGTCTCGCTCCGGCTCCAGCGTGAACCCCGGCTCGTTCGTCGCGCCGCTGGTCGCCGCGTCCACCATCCGCACCAGCGGCCGCGACGCCAGGTTCGTGCGCGCCGACTCCGTCAACGGCTTCGCCAGCCGCGTCACGTCCAGGCCCGGGTCCCGCAGCTCCACGTTGAGCGCGGAGCTCACCGACCCGTTGGTCGTCAGCAGGCCCGCCCGCCTCAACTGCGCGTCGAACCGGCTGGCCGAAACCAGCCGCCCGCCCGCGTCGAACGCAAACGTCTCCCCGCTCTGGCCTGGCCGCGCAATCGACAACACCCGCGTGAACTCCTCCTCCGGGCGCAATACGAACACCACGACGCCCACCGCCGTCCCCTTCGCGTCCAACACCGGCGCGATCACCTCCATCAGGTTCAGCTCGCCCATCGGCCGTCGCGGGCCGCCACCTGGGCCTCCACCCGGCCCCTTTCCTGGCCCATTCGTTCCTTCGCGACCCCCGGGTGGACGCCCGGTCCGGTCGCCGCCCCCGCCACGCCCCATGCCGCGCCCGAACCCCGACTTGAACGGCGTCACGAACGTGGGCTTGCCCGACTCCAAGGCCTGTTGGACCCGCGCGGCGTGCTCGCCCTCGATCGTCTCGCCCAGCCGGTTGCGCGCCCTTTGGGACGTGGCCACCACCTGCAAGTTGGTCGCCAACACCAGCGCCGCTCCGTACCCCGAGGGCGTCAACCGCGCGTCCAACGCCGACTGGACCTCCGCCTGCGGCCTCGGCAACGCCATCACACGCCGTGCTCGCCCCCCTCCTTCGCCCGTGCCCGGAGCCACGGCCTCCGGCGGGTTCGCCACCGCCTCCTCAATCCGCGTCTTCAACGCCGGGTCCGATGCGATCACCGACGCGAGCCGCGCCTGCGTGTCCAGCCAGATCTCCAACGCGGCCACGTTCGCGTTCAGCACCATCAGGATCTCGTCCTTCAGGTCCGCCTCCAACGTCCTGCGGACCGCCCGGTGCGCCGTCCATCCCACCAGGGCGACGACCAACGCGGCGGCCGGAATCCAGCCATGCCATGGACGAAACGAGGAAGGCTTCATGCAACGTGTGGGAACGGCGCGTCACGCATCCCGCGCCCCCAACCATGACCGGCGACGGCCCGTGTGGTTGCAATCCATGGCGTCTCCATGCCCGCCACGTCCTATCGCCCCGCCGACTCCATCCCGCCCAACACCCGCAACCGCACCGGACGCGAGCATTGCCCGCCATCCGCCGTCGCCCGCAGGTGGAACCATCGCGTCTGCGGCCAGGCCTTGCGCGCCGCCGTGACGAAGAACTCCCGCTCCACCTGCCCCTCCACGATCAACAGCCCGTTCAACCCGACGTTGTCCACGTACACGCCGTGCGGGAGGTTCCTCCCGCAGTCGTCTCCCCCCAGCTCAATCCGGCCGTCAAACCCGTTGCGCGTCGCCCGGACCCGCGCCTGAACGGTCTGGCCTGGCCGAATCTCGATCTCAAGCGGGCCGCGCCCGTCCCACGTGCTTCCCGGCCCGGGCAGAATGTCCACCGCAACCTTGGCCGCCTCCCCCAGCGTGATCTTCCCCAGCCCGCCCAACGCCCGCTCCACGACCCGGCCGCCCACGTCGCCACGGGCGACCAACCGGACTCGGGCGATATCGTTCGTCGTGGGCGCGGCCGCGTCGCGGGACGCCCACAGCACCGCGCTCGCCCGCACCTGCCCCGCCTCGACCTCCACCGGCGCGTTCATCTCAAACCCGGCCGGCAAGCCCTCGACGTCGATGCGCAACGGCCCCTCGAAACCCTCGCGCCGCGTCACCACGAACCGCACCTCGCGCCCGCTGCCCGGGCTGACCTTCGGATCCATGCCCTCCACCTTGACCTCGAAGTCCGGTCGCGGAGCCCGCAATGACATCCGGTACCCAAACCCTTCCGCGCCCCCGAAGCCCCGCGTGTCGGCAATCCGCACGACGTACTCGCCATCCTTCGGGGCCACAAAGGTCAGGAACGAGTCCGCGCCCCGATGCCGCGACGGATCGTCGTCGTTCTCGTAGTGCAGCCGGAACACCGGCAGCCCGTTCGGCAGCGGCTGCGTGCCCGGGGCCATGGCCCGCACCAGATACGCCGGCTCGTTCAACGCATGGGTCACCGGCGTCGTCTGGTAGACCGTCTGCCGACGCCC
>JBJSZF010000604.1:0-2371 GCA_046090125.1 Verrucomicrobiota bacterium | reverse complement strand
CGAAGCCGCCCGAAACGCCCAAGGCCTTGGCAAGGCTGCCCGTCACGACCACGCGGTCGTCGTCCACGCCGTGATGCTCGCAAATGCCACGGCCGCACCGGCCCAGCACGCCGACCCCATGGGCATCGTCCACGAGCAGCCAACCCGTGCGCGGCACCTGCGCGAGGATGCCCGGGAGGTCTGCAACCTCGCCGTGCGCCGGAGCCACGCCATCCATCGCCACGACCCATCGCGAACGGGGCTTGGCTGTCGTCCGGAGGCAACGCAAGCCCGCCGCCGACCCGTCCCACGGGCCAACGACAGGAAGGCCTGAGACGCGGGTGGCATCGCGAAGGCAGGCATGGGCGGCCGGATGCAACACGACGTGCGTGGCAAGGGTTGCGAGGCCATGCATGGCCGCAAGGGCCGCCATGTATCCGGTGGGCAGGAGGACGGCCGACTCGGTTCTCAGGAAGCGAGCCAGGGAACGCTCGGCCGCAAGGTAGGCGGCGTGCTCGCCGGTGGTGGCGCGGGAGGCTCCGGGATGGATGGGAGCCTCGCGAAGAGATGCCACCAAGGCCTCGCGCAGTCGCGGGTGATGCGACAGGCCCAGGTAGTTGCAACCCGCCGCGTACCAAAGGAGACGCCCGCCGTCTCGGACGTGCGTGGCATCGACCGGGACCAGCGGGCGCTTGGACTTCATGCCATCACCTCTGGGCAGGGCCCGGAGGCACGGGCGGGAGTCATGGGATCACTTGTCCACCTTGGCAGGGCCGGTGGTTTTGGGTACCTGGCCCTTCTGGGCTTCCTGCTCCTTCTTGAGGCGCTCGAGGTCGGTGGACTTGATCACCTCGATCTTGGCTCCCTTCTCGAGGTCCGCCTTGGAGGGAACCTTGATGATGTCGCTCGTGACGGCGGGCTGGGGCGACGCAGCGGGGTCGTTGGTGGTCTTGCCCTGGATGCCCAGCAACTCGACGTCGAACGTCAGCGTGGAGTTGGGCGGGATGCGCGGCGGGCTGCCGTTGGTGCCGTAGGCGAGGCCGGCCGGGATGAAGAAGGTGTACTTGGAACCCACGGACATGAGCTGCAAACCCTCGGTCCAGCCCTTGATCACGCGGTTGAGCGCGAAGCGGGCGGGTTCGCCGCGGTTGTAGGAGGAGTCGAACTCCTTGCCGTCGAGCAACGTGCCCCGGTAGTGGCAGACCACGGTGTCCTCGGCGACGGGCTTGTTCTTGCCGTCGCCCTCCTTCGTGACCTTGTACTGGAGCCCCGAGGCGGTTGCCTTGACGCCGTCCTTGGCCTTGTTGGCGGCGAGGAAGGCCTCGCCCTCCTTCTGGTTCTTCTCGGCCTCGACCTTGCGCTTCTCCTCGTTCTTGCGCTGGACCTCGGCCTGGACGGACATGAACACCTTGCGGACCTCGTCCTTGCTGAGGACGGACTTCTCGTTGACCCACTCGGTGAAGCCGCGGGCGATGGCCTCGTTGGGGGCGTCGTAGCCCATCTTGCGGATCCGCGTGACCATGTCGTCGGCGATCATGGCCCCCAGCGCGTAGCCAGTGCGTTCATCGACGGACTTGAACTTGTTGACGATCTCGGGCGGGAGCGCGGTGTTGTTGGTGGCTGCGCCAGGCGCTTGAGCCAGCGTGGACAGGCTCGCCGCGAGCCCGATGGCAAGGAGGTAAGGCTTCATGTTGCGTTCGTGACGTCAGGTCCCGTTCTTCTGAAACAGGGCCAATGCGACGAGGTCTTACCAACAACCCCATGGCCCGTCCAGTGCCGGTCTTTGGACGCGCGACATGGCGGCTCGCTGGTGCCTCTCGAAGAAGGGGTGCTTCGCAACACTCCGTGAAGCATTCAATGCAGCGATGCGCCTCCGGTTTGCCGCCGAGGCCCCACTCGCGGAGGGACCCGGAACGGCCCTCGCCGCGAACCCTGTCCAAGAAAACCAGGTCGCCCGCTCGTCAGCGCCCCGGGTGGGTCCTCTGGAACACGCGTCGGGCCGCATCCATGCAGCGCGGGTCGTCGTGGACGATCCCGGCGTAGGCGAGCGCGAAGATGACCTCGTTGTGGTTCACGCCCTTGGGCTTGCCATCGAACCCAGGCTCCTTGCCGACGCCCGTCCGGGTGTTGCCCGTGACGTCCACGGTGCCGTCGGGTTGGATGCGCCCGAGCTGCCATGCCGTGGCCTTGCGCAACGCGGCCTCGAACTCGGGCAGGTCCACGTGGAGGGCCAAGACCTGCCCGAACAAGAGGGACACGACGTTGTAGCTGGAGTCGCGCCCGCCGTGCTCGATGAACACGCCGTCGGCGTCGCGAAGCGTCAGCGCGTGGCGCGCGAGGCGACGCGAGGCCTCGACGAGGGCCTCATCGCCCAGGACGCGTCCGCAGGTGC
>JBJSZF010000603.1:0-2308 GCA_046090125.1 Verrucomicrobiota bacterium | reverse complement strand
CGGCGGCATGGGCGGCGGCATGGGCGGCGGCATGGGCGGCGGCATGGGCGGCGGCATGGGCGGTGGCATGATGGGCGGCGGCATGGGCGGCGGCATGGGCGGCGGCATGATGGGCGGCGGCATGGGCGGTGGCATGGGTGGAAGCATCGGCTTCGGTCCCGGCATCGGTGGTGTCACCCGGTTCCAACAGATGGTCAGCATCCAAGATATCGTCCGGCAGTTCTTTATTGCCTGCGGCGTCCAGTTCCCCATGAGCCCCCTGATGATGATGGGAGGCATGGGTGGCATGGGCGGCGGCATGATGGGCGGCATGGGCGGCGGCATGATGGGCGGCATGGGCGGTGGCATGGGTGGCATGGGCATGGGCGGCATGGGCATGGGTGGCATGGGCGGCGGCATGATGGGAGCCAATGGCCAATCCATGCAAATGCCCGAGTCCAAGTCCCTCTTCTTCAACGACCGCACCGGCATCCTGTTCGTCCGGGCGACCCTCACGGACTTGGACATCATCGAGCAGGCCATCCAAGTCCTCAATGTCGCGCCTCCCCAGGTGCAGATTGAATCCAAGTTCTCCGAAATCACCCAAAGCGACGGCAAGGCCATCGGCTTTGATTGGTTCCTCGGCAACTTCATGATGCGCAATGGTGGCGTCGGTCTTTCTGGTGGCACCGCCCCGTCCTTCAACGGCGGTCGCTCCTCGACCGGCAATCCCGAGGGCACCTTCCCCGGCTCTGACATCGCCGGGACATCGCTCCCGGTTCAAGGAAGCGACGGCAAGCTCACCACGGGCCTTCGCAACGTCGATGGCAACCAGTCCGCCATCCCCACGCTGGCCACCTTCAGCGGCATCCTGACCGACCCCCAGTTCCGGCTCGTCATCCGCGCCATGGAACAACGTGACGGGGTGGACCTCCTCTCCGCACCGAAGGTCACCACGCTCTCGGGTCGCCAAGCCCAGATTAAGGTTTCCGACGTGCGCCGCGTCGTCCTCGGCCTGAACAGCAACCAGGCGCAAGGCGGCCAAGGCATTGCCCAGCAAGGTGGCGGCGCTGGGTTCAATCCCATCGTACAACCCACCGTGGGCTTCGACTACTTCACCCAGCCCTTGCCCTTCGGACCGACGCTCGATGTCATCCCCTACGTGGATGCCGACGACGTCTCCATCCAAATGTCGATCATCCCGGCCTACGCCGAGTTCATCGGCTATGACGACCCGGGTGACTTCGTCCCTGTCCAAACCGGTGCCAACGTCGCCCCGGTTCGCGCACGGCTCCCGCTCCCTCGCTTCCGCATCCGCCAAGTCACCACGTCCACCATTGTGTGGGACGGCCAGACGGTCGTCTTGGGCGGGTTGATCGCCGAGGACGTCAAGAAGACCCGCGACAAGATTCCCGTCTTGGGCGACTTCCCCATCCTCGGCCGCTTCTTCAAGAGCGAGGCTGCCAACAACGCGAAGAAGAACCTCGTGATCTTTGTGACGCCGACGATCATCGATCCGGCCGGCAAGCGGGTGCACACCCCCGAGAACTTCCCGGTGGATCCCAACAGCATCCCTGCCCAGTCGGCGGCCAAGTAATTGGCTTGGCCCGGAAATCGCTCCAGCGGCATCAACCAAAGGTCAGCGCCTATGCCCCACCTGCAAATTCCCCATGCACAGGCGACCGCTCGCCGTGCCCTCCTGAGGGCGTCAGCGGCCATCGCCCTTGCCGGCTTGGGCGCCTCCGCCCAAGCCGAGGTCTCCCGCCAGGGAACCGAGTTCGTCCTGTCCCGCATGAGCGGGGACCAAATCCGGCCCTCCCTTGCCATGGTGGCATCCGGCGGTGTCATGGTTTGGGAAGACAACGCCACCGATGGCGACGGCCAAGGCATCTCTGCCCGGCTCCTCACCGCCGTCGGCTCGGTTCGCGGCGAGCGTTTCCGCATCAATGAGGTGGGTGTCGGCGAGCAACAGAACGCTCAGGTGACCCCGTTGTCCGACGGGGCGAGCCTCTTCGTTTGGCAAACCGGCAAGCCCGGCTTCCAAAAAGTCGGCTATCGCATCCTCAATCCCAATGGAACCTTCCGGACGCCCGAGCAGCAGCTCTCGCCGGCGGGCTCCAGCGACAATCGAAACCCCGTGGCTTGCTCGTTGCCCAATGGGGGTGCCGTGATTGCTTGGACATCCCAAGGCCTGGACGGGGACATGGCGGGCGTCGCCATCCAGCGACTTGACCGAAATGGGGCCCCGCAGGGAGCGGTTGCACTTGCAAATGAATACACGCTGGGAAACCAACGCTCACCGGCCGTGACGCCCACCCCGGGCGGCTTC
>JBJSZF010000602.1:0-3457 GCA_046090125.1 Verrucomicrobiota bacterium | reverse complement strand
GTCGTAGATGCGGTAGTGGTACCGGAACATCCGCCTGGGAAGCGCGGGGTCGCGCTGGGCCTGGATCTCGAAGTGGATGAAGAGCAGCGCGTCGGTGCCGTCGCGGCGGGTGACCTGGACGAGCTTGTCGGCACGCAGGTCGCCGGTCTCGGAGTCGGGGACGATGGCTTGCAGCTCGCTGTCCAGGAAGGCGACCGGCTTGGACCAGTCCACGAGGATCGCGACGTCGGCGAAGAGCAGCTCGATGAGGGCCGGGAGGTACGAGTCGAGGGCAACCTTCCAGGGGCTGTCGTAGCGGTTGGCTTGGTTTTTCAGGCGGGGTTGTATCGGTGGCGAATGGTGGGGATGCAATGGGAAGTATCGTGCGGGCGTGCTTCAGCGTCGCCAAGCCACCCCGCCATGAGCATCCTCGTCGCGTGCCATGAGCCTGTCGCGATTCCTGTCTTTTCTGCCCTCGTTCGCCGTCGCATGCCTCGCCGCCTTCCCCGAGCCATGCGAGCTGCGTCGGGAGTTCCTTTACCTGTCCGCTCCCTTTCCGGAGTGCCATGCATCGACCTTGGTCCAGACACCGGATGGCTTGGTGGCGTCGTGGTTCGGAGGGACACGCGAAAAGCACCCGGACGTCGGCATCTGGGTTTCCAGGAACGTCGAGGGCGAATGGTTGCCGCCCGTGGAGGTTGCCAACGGCGTTCAATCCGACGGGACAAGGCATCCGACATGGAACCCCGTGCTGCATCAGGTTGCGCCGGGGGACCTGATTCTCTTCTACAAGGTGGGGCCGAGCCCCGAGAAATGGTGGGGCATGATGCGTCGCAGCCGGGACAACGGCCGGAGCTGGAGCGAGGCCACGCGACTTCCCGACGGTATCCTTGGACCCGTTCGCAACCGGGCGGTGACCCTGTCGGATGGATCTTTGATCGCGGGCAGTTCCACGGAGGAGGGAGGCTGGCGCATCCACTTTGAGATTTCGCGCGACCGGGGGACCACCTGGGAACGCACGGCCGATCTTGGGGATCCCAAGTCCATGGGGCTCATCCAGCCCGGGCTCGCGCTCATGCCCGGCGACCGTGTCCTGGCCTATTGCCGGAGCCGCGTCGGACGCGTGTTTGTGACGGAGTCCACGGACGGTGGGCGTCGATGGTCCGAGCCCCGGCCCACGAGCCTGCCGAACCCGAACTCGGGCATCGATGCGATCACCCTCCGGGACGGACGGATCCTGGTTGTTTACAACCACACGGGTGGGAACTGGGGCTCGCGCTCTCCCCTGAACGTGGCGGTGTCCCGTGATGGGGCCACGTGGCAGGAGGTGGCCGTGCTCGAAAATGAACCGGCCGGCGAGTTCTCCTATCCTGCGGTAATCCAGACCATAGATGGCCGTGTTCACGTGACCTACACGTGGAAGCGCAAGCGCATCCGCCACGTCGTCCTGGAGCCGACCCTCTTCGATCCGCGCCCGCTTCCGCCGATGCCCCCGTCGGGCCCCAAGAAGTAGGCGTGGCCCACCAGCGGGAACCATGGCGCCGGAACGTCTGCGGCACGTCCAAGCGAATGAAGAAGCTCCCGGCCATGCGACCCCCCTCGTGGGTCCAATGCGCCGCCGTGCTCGTGATCTTGGCCGGGATGACGGCGTGTCAACCCCGTCCCAGCCTCGCGGGGCCGGCGCTCGTGCCCGCCGGCGCGAAGGCCACGGCCGACTTCCTGCCGGGCATCGAGAATGCACGCCGCATCGGGCCGCGCCTCTGGAGCGGCGGGGAGCCCTCGGGCGAAGCGGCCTTTGCCGCATTGGCAGCCCATGGCGTGCGCGTGATGGTGTCGGTGGATGGCGCGCGGCCCAACCTGGAGGCGGCACGGCGGCATGGGCTGCGGTACGTGCACGTGCCGATCGGGTATGAGGGCGTGCCCCGCGCGGCGGCGGAGGAACTGGCCGCGCTCGCGTTGGAACGGGAAGGTGGCGTGTTCGTCCACTGCCACCATGGCCGCCACCGCGGCCCCACGGCGGCGGCCATCATGGCGATGGCCTCGGGTGCATGGGATGGGTCCACGGCCAATGCATGGCAACACGCGGCAGGGACGTCACCGGAATATGCCGGGCTGTATCGGTCCGTCCGGGACTTTGCACAACCCGACCCCAGAACGTTGCGGTCGGCGGCGCGACGACTGCGTTCGTATCGGCCCCCGACCGGGTTGGTGGCGAGCATGGTCGCGGTGGATCACCATGCGGAGGCGTTGGATGCCATGCAACGCAATGGGTGGAAACCCGTGGCATCGAGGCCGGACGAAACCCCGGTGCAGGCGGCGCGGTTGCTGCGAGAGCAGTTCGCGGAATCGATTCGGCTCGGGCATGGCCCCGATGCGCCGCGTTTTCGAGAGGCCATGGAACGACTTGAACACGGCGTGGCAGCCATGGAGGGGATGCTGAGGGCGGGCGACATGGCTCCCGCCACATCGGCGTGGCGTGCGCTTCGGGAGGACTGCCGTTCCTGCCACCGGGCATGGAGAGACGGGCGGTGATCCGACCGATCCAACGGAAAGGGCAAGGACCCGCCGACTACGGCTGGGGTGGCCGGGCGACGGCGGTGTCGTAGTCCGCGCGGGCTCGGAAGTACTCGGCCAGGGCATCGGCCTCGAGCACGCGGGCCTCGAAGGTGGCCTGTTCGCGGATCTGCAAGGCCAGCAAGTCGGCCGCGCCACGCTCGAAGAGTGTTTTTTCTGCCTCCTGGAGATCCACGGCGAGGTCCACGTTGAGACGGGTTTGCCGTGCTTGCTCGAATGCGGCTTCCCATGCCGAGAAGGCATCCCGGATGTCGGCCGCGATGCGGTCCCGCGCAAATGACTCCTCAGCGCCGAGCCGCTCGATCTGCGCCTCGACGGCCTCGAGGCGCCCCCTCGCCTCTCGACGCTGCAGGGGAACCTTGAACTCGATGCCCGCCTCCAGCTCGAGCTCGCCCTTGTCCTTATACCGCTCGACGCCGAAGTCCTGGCTGACGGATGCGCCCACGTCGAGGTTGGGCAGCAGGTTGTTCTTGGCGAGGCGGCGGTCGATGTCCGCCCGGTCCCGCTGCAGCTTGATGCGGCGCAGCTCAGGCCGCTGGACGCGGGCTGCCACCATGTCGGGCTCGACACGGGCTGGGTCAGGCGCGAAGACGACGGGGAAGGTGGAAGGCAGGCGGTCGCGGCCCGGCGGCAAGGGGTTGCCAAGGCCATCGCGATGGAACAGCGACAAGGCGATGGCGGAGGCCTCGAAGCGACGCCGGGCTTGGACGACGCCAATCTGGCGGGAGACGACCAGACGTTGATTGTCGGTGAGGACAATGGGGCGGACGAGGCCGGCGTTGGCCTGGTTGGTCAGCGCCTGGCCGCGGCCGATGGCGACGCGGAGCAGTTCCTCCGCGATGGACAACCGTTGGCCGGCACCCAGCCATTGCCAGTAGGCGAAGGCGGCGGCGCGGATGAAGTC
>JBJSZF010000601.1:0-8441 GCA_046090125.1 Verrucomicrobiota bacterium | reverse complement strand
CGTCCCGGCTCTCGGCATAGCACGTAACTTCGTTTGTGCTGCCGTCGCGGCCCGCCACCGGAAGGCCGCGGTAGTACATCCGCACCAACGGCCCATCTTGCAGCACCGTCACATACCCGGAAAACGCCCCCTCCCACGGCTTGTCGAACGCCAGCGCCACCCCGCGCGCCACGGGCTCCGCCATCCGCAGCTCGCAGCCCTCCATCCGGTCCACCAGGTACCGGTCCACCAACAACTCCAGCCGCGCCCCCACCTCCCTCGGCTCCACCGCCAAGGGCAGCCATTCCACCCCCTCCTTCCCCAACCGAAAGCGCCGAGCCCGGATCGCACTTCCCGCCCCTTCCTCGTAGTACCCCACCAACACCGTCCCCTCGTTCAGCTCCACCGTTGCCGGATAAGCCCCGCCCACGGAGTCGATGCCGACCGCCGCGCCCCACGTTTTCCCGTCGTCGCGGCTCACGTGCATCGCGGTGGCGGGCAACCGGTGCGTCAGCACGATTTCACCCGAGCGCAGCCGCGTGAAATGCGGGCAATGCCCCGGGAAGCCCGAGTCCACCACGCCGCCCCAGGTACGCCCGCCATCCGTGCTGCGCGCGAAGTGCAGGGGCACCTTGTCCCCGCGCAACGCTGCAAGAACCGTCCCGTCCCGCAGCTCGATGACGTCCGTCTCCGCGTCCAGCCGCACCCCGCTGTCCTTTCCGATCGGGATGGGCGAGCCCCAGGTCTTGCCCAGGTCCGTGGACCGAAGCACGCCCCCATGCGCCGTGCCACCCTCCTCACGGTACACCCCCAAGAGGCACGTCCCGTCCGACAACGTCCGAACCGGAGCCGACACCGCCCATCCGGGAGCCAGCACCCGATGCGTCGGTTCCCAGGACCAGCCGCCATCCCGCGACGCCACCAGCGCCGTCTCAAACTCGACCTTGCCATCGGCGGCCTGCCGATACGGGAAGAACGAGCACACCACCGTCCCGTCGCGAAGCTGGGCCACGTGCGGGTCGCGGTCGTCGTCCGGGCCGTCGTACAACACGCGGGGCTCGGACCACGTCCGGCCCTCGTCCTCGGACCGGACCATGCAAATGCGGCCGCCACGCGGCCAGTCGGCGCGGGGCAGCGAGACATGGCCATGACCGGCGTAGAAGACGCACAGGATGTCGCCATTGGCGAGGCGGCAGGCATCCGGGAACGCCTGGTAGCTGCCGGCGGCCCAGCCCCGCGACAGGATGCGATGCGGGGGCACCATGGGCGTGTCGGTGGCCTGCTGGCCCATCGCGTCGGGTCCATGCCACGCCAAGGCAAACACCAAGGCAAAACCAGCAACTCGCAGGGGAATCACGCGGTCATGCAATCACCCGGGCTGCCCGGGGGTCAACGAGGAGGTCCGGTGGCACCCTTGCGCCCCTGCAACCCGAAGGGGTCGCAATGATCGCCCGGCGGGAAGCAGGGAGCAGACGGGGCCTGACAAAGGGCGGGCACAAGGAGGTGCGGCCGAGGACGGCCGCGCTCCCAGCGTCTGGACGCGGCGCCTTCTCGGCCATGGGCCATGCCCTCGAAGCCGCGCACGACCGCCGCTTCGCATGGAGTCCCGGCTTTAGCCGGCGGAACCTTCTCGTCGTCCAGGACTCATGAGGTCCCCAGGCGATGGTTGTTCCTGAACGCCAGCCCGAGGGAGGACGGGACGCCCTGCGTTGCTCCGGCGCCTCCCGCTCTTCGCGCGCTCCCCGCACTCAAACAGCTTCCTCCCAAAGGCCGGAAGGCACCGAACGGACACAGGCCCCGAAATCAATCTTGGTTCGCACGAGCAACCCCATACGCTCCGCATCCATGTGGAGCGCGCTTCGGAGGTTGAGCCTGACGCATTGGATTTTGATCACCATGGTTTTGGGCGTGGTCATCGGGGCCGCCTTTCCTGCGGGAACGACATGGACCTGGGGGGGCGTTCCGCACGCCATTTCCAGCCAAGACCTCAAGGTCTTCTCGTCGCTGTTCCTCAAGCTCATCAAGTGCATCCTGGTGCCGCTCGTGTTCGGGACGTTGGTGGTGGGCATCGCGGGGCACACGGACGACCTCAAGGCGGTGGGGAAGCTTGCCTTTCGCTCGATCCTCTACTTTGAGGTGGTGACGACGCTGGCGCTGGTCATCGGGTTGGTGGTGGTCAACGTGACGAAGCCGGGGGTGGGCTTGGCATTGCCACCTTCATCGAGCGACGTGCCGGCGCCGAAGGAGGTCACGTGGGAATCCATCGCGGACCATCTGGCTCCCACGAGCTTTTTCAAGGCGGCGGCGGAGAACGACGTGTTGCAGGTGGTGTTGTTCGCGCTGTTGTTCGGGATCGCCCTGGCCCAGGTGCCGCGCCCGCAGCGCGAGCCGGTGCTGCACTTCTGCGAGTCGTTGACCGAGGTGATGTTCCGGTTCACGGGCTTGGTGATGAAGTTCGCGCCCATTGGGGTGGGTGCGGCGATGGCGGTGACGGTGGGGCACTCGGGGTTGGCGGTGCTGAAGAACCTGGCCGCCCTGGTGGGCACGCTGTACCTCGGCCTGGGATTGTTCTGCGTGCTGGTGTTGCTGCCCGTCGCGATGTGGGCGCGGGTGCCCGTCATGGAGTTTCTCCGCACCATCAAGGAGCCGGCCATCCTGGCCTTCACCACCACCTCATCCGACGCCGCGATGCCGGACGCGATGCGGCGCATGGTGGCGTTTGGGGTGCCGCGCCGGATCGTGTCCTTCGTCATGCCGATGGGCTACTCGTTCAACCTCGACGGCTCAACGCTGTACCTCGCCGTGGCGTCGGTGTTCGTGGCGCAGGCGGCCGGGAAGGACCTCTCCATCGCCCAGCAAATCTCCATCGTCCTGACGCTCATGCTCACCTCCAAGGGCATGGTGGGCATCCCGAGGGCGTCGCAGGTCATCCTGGCCGGCGTGCTCGTCACCTACGACCTCCCCTTGGCTGGCGTCGCGGTGATCATGGGCATCGACGAGCTGATGGACATGGGCCGCACCAGCATCAACCTGATCGGCAACTGCCTGTCCACCGCCGTCATGGCCCGTTGGGAGGGCTGCTTTCGCAACGGTCCCTCCGCCGAGACGGGGAATGGGGCCGATTCCTGACCGGCCGACGGCGGGGTGGTGCGGCAAAAAGGGGCCGCACCCTGAAGGCACGACCCCCATGCAGGTCCGAGACGAGCGGCGGTTCAGTTCGACGAGCGATAGAACTTCTGGGAGCCCGTGGTGGGGATGTCATACGGGCTCGTGGCTCCCGGGACCTCCTGGAACGGGCCTGTGATGGCGTCGGCCTGCTGCAACTTGCCCGTGAAGGTCACCTTGGCCCCTTGGATGGAGAGCGTGGGCGGGAGGTCGGGCAACGATTGCAGGGTGACGTAGCAGATCTTGTTGTTCGAGGCCGCCGGGCCGCTGCGAACCGTCAGCAAGCCATCCTGCACCCGGACCTCGACGTCGAAGGTGCCCCACGCCGCCGTGGCCGTCGGGGTGTACGTGCCCGTGGTGACATCCTCCACGGTGAACTGGAACACGCTGTCCAACGCCGTCGCGTCGCCCGCGACCAGCCGAACCGCATAGCGACCCGAGGGCACCGCGATTTCCCACACCATGTCGCCCCCGTTCTTCTGGAGGTGGTTGAGCGTGTCGAACCGAGGGTCGGGCGAGACGTCGGACTGGCGGTGGCGCGAGTTGGGGGCGTTGTCCTCCAGCCATCCGTAGCTCCGGCCGTTGCCGCGGTCGCCGAACACGTCGCCGTAGTCGTCCGCATAGCCCGGCAACGGGTAGCCCGCCGCGCCCGTCGTGAAGGTGGGGTTGGCGAAGTTGACGAAGATGCCGGAGGCCGCCGCCGTGCCAGTCACGGGAGCGGATGGGGTCGAGAGGCCGGAGGCATTGCGAGCGCGTACCCGGAACGCCGCGCCCTTGCCGGGCTGGAAGCCGCCCACGGCAACGCGCGTCGCCCGACCGCCCGCCGACGCGACCGGGGTGAAGGTGCCGCCCGCGTCCTCCGCCTGCTCCACCACGAACTCGTCCACGACGAGGTTGGATGACGACCAGAGGACGAGCACGCCCTGGGTGGAGAAGGCCTCGACGCCCGCGATGGAGGGCGCATCCGGGACGCTCAACGCGGCGGCCTCGGCCGACGCGCCGCTGGATTCGCCGCCGGACAGCTTCGCCACGACGACGTAGTACAGGTTGCGCCCGCCCGGTGCGGCCGCGTCCTGGTAGGTGGTGCCGGAGACGGAGTCGGCCACCGTCGTGTAAGGGCCGCCCGGAGCGGTGCCGCGGCGGATCTCGTAGGCCGTCGCGCCCGGGAAGGCATCCCAACGAACGCTCACGCCGGAGGCGCTGCCCGCGGCGGCGACGTTGGACGGCGAGGCGGCGGGAACGGCAGGAACCACGGCGGACGCCATGGACTCACCGATGCCGTTCTGGCCCTTCACGACGTAGTAGTACGTCTTGCCATTGGTCAGGCCGGTGTCCTCGTAGGACGCACCGCCCACCTTGGGAGCGACCACATCGAAGGGGCCGGCAGCCTTGTCCGAGCGAAGGACGGAGTAGGACCAAGCGGTGTTGGCGGACCAAGCAAGGGTGACCTTGCCGTCGCCCACCTTGCTGACCGCGAGCCCGCGGGGCGCACTGGGCGCGATGGCCGGGGCCGCCACGAACCCGTACATGTTCCGCCCCTCGTTTTGCGGCCCGAGCGAGACCACGCCCGCATCCAGAACCTTGTAGTACACCGACGCCACCTGGTTGATGGAGCCGTCCGCGTTCTCGTCGTAGCCGACCTCGTCCGGATCCTCGGCTATGCCGCTGCGATTGCGTCCGCTGGCGACCGGCGTCCATCCGTTCTCGGCGACCCAGAGCATGTTGGCCGTGAAGTCCGGCGGGGTGGTCGCGTTGTTGTCGCCGATGCGATTGTCCACGAGGAGGTACGCGAGGGTCTTGCCCGCGAGGGTGACATCCACGCTGAGATCGGCGTTGTCGCGGTAGTTGTTGGCGATGGCGAGGTACTCGTTGCCGAGGAGGTACGAGGGGATCGGCAGTACATCGGACACGGCGTTCCACTCGTGGAGGCGGTCGGTCATGGCCTTGGCCTTGGGCGAGAAGAAGGGAACCCAATAATTCGTCAGAAGGGTCGAGCTGCCGTTCACCAGGGTAAACTGGTCACCCGTCCGCTTGGGCGTGGGACGCTCCGTTTCCGGGTCGCCATTCACGGCCGCCACGGACTGGATCAACGCAGGGACGACGACCACGCCGTACATGTTCCGGGACTCTCCCTGCTGCAGGAACTTGACGGGGCCGGCCGGGACCGTCCGGACATAGACGGAGGCGACCTGGTTGATGCTGCCGTCGCCGTTCTCGTCGTAGCCCACCTCGTCGGGAATGGCCGGGTTGCTGGCCCGGTTGAGGCCGTTGGTGGTGGCGACCCAACCGCCATCCACGACCCATTTCATGACGGAGGAGAAGTTGGGCGGGGTGGCCGCGTCGTTGTCGCCGATGCGGTTGTCCACGAGGAGGTACACCTTGGCGGGGACGTTGAGCTGGACCTCGACCTCCAGGGTGGCGTTGTCGCGGTTGTTATTGGCGATCATGACATAGGGCGCGCCGCTGAGGTACGGGGGGATCGCCACGTTGGTGGCCACGGCATTCCATTCATGCGCGCGGTCGGTCATGCACAAGGCGCGCGGCCCGAAGAGCGGCACGGTGTAGCCGGCACGGATGAGCGTGCCGCCGTTGCGGACGTCCACGGTGTTGCCGGTGAACTGAGCCTCCGGTCGGTCGGTGTCGCCGTTGGCTTGGGTGACGGCCTGGATGAACTGCGCCTGGACGGCGGCAGACGATGCCAGCGATAGGCCCAGCAGCAGCCCCATGGCATGCCGCAAGGAGGGGTTGTTTGGAGTCGGTGTCTTGATTGGTGCATTCCGCATTCACGATCCTTCGACGTGGAAGTCCCACCATGATTTCCCTCGATGGATGGCGTACTGCAGCCTTCCAAAGGTCCTACCGGTTTCAACAAATTTGGGGCAGCCCTGCGCCGCAGCCGTGGACCCCGAAAGTTGACGGTGACATGGGAGCGGGATGCGGGGAGCAGACGGGTCCCGCAAGGCGGGAGCATGGAGCTGCGGCCGGGGACGGCCGCGCTTCCAGCGGTGAGCCCGCCACGACGTTCTCGGGAACACCCACAACTTCGGGATACGCCGGCGCCGCAGTCGATCGGCCCGGAATCGATGCGGGGGCAAGCCCCGGCATGGCCTGCGTCGGCGTCGCCTAACGCTCGGATGCCTCGTCGCCGACGACCTTCCATCCGCGTCGGCTCAGGTCCCAGTACACGAAGACGCCCGATGCGACGGACACGCCCAGGAAGGCCAATCCAAGGCCGGTCTCGCCGAAGATGAGCTTCCCGACCCCGAAGAGCGCCATGTAGATGCAGAGGCATCCGGCCACCCAGTCGCGCAGGTTCGCCATGCCATCCTTGGGCGGTGTCACCTCGCGGGCCTCCCGGGCGATGGGGCCCCACAAGGCGGCAGCCGGGCGCACGCGGCGATAGAACGCCAGGAGGGTTTCCCGTCGCTCCGGCGCGGTGCCCAGCGTCACCGCCACCCACGTCACCGTGGAGACGGCCACCGTCACGAGGACCGTCCGCGCGAGTTGCTCCGGGTCCTCGGAGTCCCACTTGAACCCGAATTGCAGCACGAGGGACGTCACGAACGACGCCAGCATCGCGGACACCTCCGACCACGCGTTGATGCGCCACCAGAACCAACGGAGGATGAACACCGACCCGGTCCCGGCGCCGATGGCCATGAGGAACTTCCACGCGCCGGAGATGGAGGTCTGGTAGTAGGTCACCACGGAGGACACGACCATCAGGAGGACGGTGCACGCCTGTCCTGCGAACACCTGTTGCTGCTGGGTGGCGTCGGGCTTGAGGAAGCGCTTGTACACGTCGTTGACGAGGTAGGATGCGCCCCAGTTGAGCTGCGTGGCGATGGTGGACATGTACGCGGCCGCAAACGCCGCAATCATCAGGCCGGCCAACGCCGGCGGGAACACCTTGGGATCCACGATCGTCTGCACGTAGCCGGCTTCCTTGTCCTTCAGGCCGGGGTACAGGATCAACGACGCGAGCGCCGTGAGAATCCACGGCCACGGCCGGATGGCGTAGTTCGCGAAGCTGAACCACAGCGTCGCCAGCAACGAATGGCGCTCGTCCTTGGCGCACAGGATGCGCTGCGCCACGTAGCCGCCGCCGCCGGGCTCGGCGCCCGGATACCACGTCGCCCACCAGTTCACCCCCAGGTACACGGCGAACGCCAGCACCGGCATCCACTTCGAGTTCAGGTCCGGCATGAACGACAGGATCGACCCACCCCCGGCCCGCGCCGCGTCCATCGCCATCAACTGCGTCTTCATCGCCCCGAGGCCCCCCGCCGCCTTCACCGCGTAGTACGCCAAGACGGTCACCATTCCCATCTTCAGCACGAACTGGAACAAGTCCGTCACCAACACCCCCCACAGGCCTGACAACGTCGAGATCCCCGCCGTCAGCACCATCATCCCAAACACCACCGCCAATGCCGCCAGCTTCGGGTCCTCGATCCCCATGAATGACAGGCTCAGCCCGGGGAACAGGATCGTCAGGATCTTGACCATCGCGAGGTTGACCCAACCGAGGATGATGCAGTTGATGGGAAGGCCGAGGTACAAGGCACGAAACCCGCGCAGGAACGCCGCCGCCCCTCCCGAGTATCGCAACTCGGCGAACTCGACGTCCGTCACCACGCCCGCCCGGCGCCACAGGCGCGCGAAGAAAAACACCGTCAGGATCGCGCTCAACAGCCCGTTCCACCACACCCAGTTCCCCGCGATCCCGTTCGCCGCGACGATTCCCGTCACCGCCAGAGGCGTGTCGGCCGCGAACGTCGTCGCCACCATGCTGGTGCCCGCCAGCCACCACGAAACGTTGCGGCCGCCCACGAAGAACTCGTCGGCCGAGCCCGTGGCCCGCTTCCGGTACCAAAGGCCGATCAGGAAGTTGGCCAGGAAGTACGCCGCCACCACCAGCCAGTCGATCAGGGTCAGCTTCATCGGGAATCCTTGCGCGCTGTGTACCTGGGGAGGCTGCACCAGCACGGGCGCTGTTGGCCAGAAAGCAGATTCAGGACATCCGCCCGTTCCGCCCCATCCTTCCGGTCGGACGCCGCCGCCGCACCCAGAGCCATGCCGCCGCAGCCAGTGGGCCGGCCAATGCAACGGCGTGCGCCGACACCCGGGCGGCAGGCATGCCCGGCACCATGGTCGCCTGCAACCCCGTGGCAAGGATCGCCGTGGCCTCCACGAACGGCAGGACGGGCCGGGGCGCGGACAACGGCTTGCGAATCCACCACGGGGCCAAGGCCAGGAACCCCACCAGCATCCAACCGAGCCGCGCTGCTCCCAGG
>JBJSZF010000600.1:0-1554 GCA_046090125.1 Verrucomicrobiota bacterium | reverse complement strand
GCGGGCTCGGCATCGGGGAGCGAACCCTCGGCGCAGAACTTCTCGAAGGACTTCAGGTTGTTGAGGAGCCGCACCTCCTCGGCGACGCGATCGTAGATGGTGGAGGCGAGGCGGGGATCGGGGGTCGCCTTGGGAAGCACCCGTTCAAGCAACGCCAGGAACTGCGCATCGTTCATGCCCTTGGTTTTCATGGAGGGAGGAAGCCGGACCCCGTGGATCGGGGGGCGCGCTTTGTGTCCGGAAGCGCGGACGGCATCAAGCGTGGAGTGCGTCCACGCGCGAGGGGCCGTGCATCCCGAAGGGGCGGGTGATCCCGGAACCGTCGTGGATGGCCCAACATCAGGAGCGCGGACGTCCCCGGCGGCCGCAACACGCCCTTCCGAGGCGGCATTGAGGCAGCGCCCGAGGACAGGTGCCTCCCGCCTCCCGGTCCCCGGCCCCCGGCCCCCGCTCCTTGCCGTCAGCCCGCCGTCAGCGCGGCGCGCGCGTCGTGGGCGGACCCTGTCTTGTCGAGGAAGTAGTCATAGCCGCCGGGGTACGCCGTGACCTTGCCGCCGCACACGTGCAGGACGCGGTTCGCGAGCTTGCGGATGAAGTGCACGTCGTGGGAGATGAACACGAGGGTGCCCTCGTAGCGCTCGAGCGCCATCGTGAGGGATTCGACGGTGGTGATGTCGAGGTGGGTGGTGGGCTCGTCCATCAGGAGGAGGTTCGGCGGATCGACGAGGAACTTAATGAGGTTGAGGCGGCTCTTCTCGCCACCGCTGAGGACGGCCGTCTTCTTGTAGATCTCCTCCTTGCGGAACATGAAGCTGCCCAGGATGGCCCGTGCCTCGTCCTCGCGCAGGTTGGGGCCGCTGGCGACGACCTCCTCGAGAACGGTCTTCTCGGGGTCGAGGGCGTCGGAACGGTGCTGGCTGAAGTATCCGAGCTTGGCGTTGTGGCCGAGCTTGCGCTCGCCCTTCTGGAACGTGAGCACGCCGGCCATGATCTTGAGCAGAGTGGACTTGCCCGCGCCATTCGGGCCGACGAGCACGGTGCGCTCGCCGCGCTCGATCGCCACATCGACGCCCGCGTACACTTGGAGGGAACCGTAGGCCATGTGGATGCCCTCGAGCGTGATGGCGCGTTGGCCGCCGCGCGGGGGCGGCGGGATCTGGAAGCGGAAGGGCTTCCGCGGCGGCGTGGGCTTCTCGATCAACTCCATGCGCTCGATCTGCTTGAGCTTGGCCATGGCCTGGGACGCCTTGGAGGTGACGGCGCGGAACCGGTCGGCGAACTCCTGCAGGGCCGCGATCTCCTTCTGCTGGTTCTTGTAGGCCGCCATCTGGGCCTCGTAGTTGGCCTCGCGTTGCCGGAGGTAGTCGGTGTAGTTGCCGGTGTAGGCGATGACCTTGCGGTCGGCGATCTCGCTCACCTGGGTGACCACCTCGTCCATGAACTGGCGGTCGTGCGAGATCAGCAGCAACGCGCCGGAATAATTGGCCAGGTACTTCTGGAGCCAGAGCAGCGAGACGAGGTCGAGGTGGTTGGTGGGCTCGTCGAGCAGCAACA
>JBJSZF010000599.1:0-2479 GCA_046090125.1 Verrucomicrobiota bacterium | reverse complement strand
AGGCTTCCCGGGGCATTGCCCTCATTTCACGCGGCTGCGCTCGGGTGAGATCGTGCTGACGCACCGGTTGCCCGCCACGGCGATGCACGTGAGCCGCGACGACGGCAAGACGTGGGGCGCGGCGCTCGGCATCGACTCGGTGGGCGGGGCTTATCCAGCAACAGTGGAGCTGAACGACGGGACGGTGTTGGTGGTGTACTACGAGGAAGGGGCGGGGAGTGCGATCCGGGCGCGGCGCTTTCGCCTGGGGAAGGAGGGGGTGGAGTGGCTGCCCTTGGCGGTAGAGCCGAGGGAGGTGGGGTCGCGGCTGGAGTTGTTGGTGGACCGTTACCTGGTGGACCGCATGGAGGGCTGCGAGCTGCGCATGGCAGAGCCCTTGGCGCGCGGGGTGGCGCTGACGTTCGACAAGCCGTGGGAGGGGGCCTTTTCCGGGTATGTGACGGTGCTGCAAGATGGGCCGTTGGTACGGATGTACTACCGCGGGCTGCCCGTGGCGGGTCGCGACGGCAGCACAAACGAAGTTACGTGCTATGCCGAGAGCCGGGACGGCGTGACCTGGACCAAGCCGTCGCTGGGCTTGTTCGAGGTGATGGGCACGCGGTCGAACAACGTCGTGTTGGCGGGGCAGGCTCCCTTCTCCCACAATTTCTCCCCATTCCTGGACACGCGCCCGGGCGTCCCGGCGGCGGAGCGGTACAAGGCCCTTGCGGGCACCGTCGAGTCGGGCCTGCATGGGTTTGTGTCGGCGGATGGGCTGCGTTGGCGACGCATGGAGGACGGGCCGTTGTTTAAGGAGGGCGCGTTCGACTCGCAGAACGTGGGCTGTTGGTCCGAGGCGGAGGGGCGGTATCTGGTGTACCTGCGAAGCTGGACGGGCGGCGGGTTCGCAGGGTTCCGGTCCATCAGCCGGGCGACGTCGGTGGATTTCCGGACGTGGACGCGGCCGGAGCCCATGACCTTCGGGGACGCGCCGCCGGAGCACCTGTACACGAGCCAGACGCAGCCGTACCCGAGGGCCCCGCACCTGTTGGTGGCGATGCCCATGCGGTTCGTGCCGGGGCGACGCGTGTTGTCGGAGCAGCAGGAGAAGGCCCTGGGGGTGTCGAAGGGATATGCGGCGGACACGGCGGAGGCCGTGTTGATGACGTCGCGCGGCGGCTCGCGGTACCAGCGGACGTTTTTGGAGGGGTTCATTCGTCCGGGGTTGGACGCCGGCAACTGGGCGTCGCGCGCGGGATTGACGGCGTTGGGGATGATCCAGACGGGCCCCGGGGAAATGTCATTGTACAAGCAGGCGCACTACGCGCAGCCGAGCTGCCACCTCGTGCGGCACACGTTGCGGTTGGACGGCCTCGCGTCGGTGCATGCGCCGTTCCGAGGCGGGGAAATGATCACGCATCCCCTGGTGTTCCGGGGAACGCGGCTGCGGCTCAACGTGGCGACGGGCGCGGCGGGGAGCGTGCGGGTGGAGGTTCAGGATGCCGCAGGCGCGTCCTTGCCAGGCCTTGCGCTGGGGGATTGCCGAGAGTTGGCCGGGGACGAGATCTCACGGGAGGTGCGTTGGGCCGACGACGCGGCGCTGGGACGTCATGCGGGTCGGCCGGTGCGGCTGCGGTTCGTCATGCGGGATGCCGACGTGTACGCCATGCGGTTCGGGGAATGAGTCGGCGCCAGAGGCGGCTCGCGAATCCGCCAGCCGGGGGCATGGTGCACGCATGGAGACACGGCGGTGGTTGGTGAAGCAGGAACCGGAGGCGTATGCATGGGAAGCGTTTGTCCGGGATGGCCGGACCGCATGGACGGGGGTGAGAAACTTCCAGGCGCGGAACTTTCTTCGGGCCATGCGCACGGGCGACCTGGTGCTTTATTACCACAGCGTGACGGGCAAGCAGGTGGTGGGCGTGGCCCGCGTGGCGCGCGAGGCCTACCCGGACCCGACGGCGACGGAGGGGGATTGGTCGGTGGTGGACCTGGTTCCGTTGAGGTCGCTGGTCCGGCCCGTGGCCCTGGACGTCCTGAAGGCGGATCCAGCGACGGCATCCATGCCGTTGATCCGGCAGTCGCGCCTCAGCGTCATGCCCTTGGACGAGGTCGTGTTCCAACGGGTCCTCGAACTGGGCGGAACCAAGGTGAAGTGAAGTCAGGTGGACTGAGCCAACATCGGAGTAGGCCGGGTCCCCTGACCCGGCGCACCGGGCATGCGGCATCGCCATCGCCGCGTGAAGGCACGCGGCCTACAGACGGACCAACTGCCGTTTCTAGGACGAAACCTCCGGACAAAGGAACGGGACCGTGCCAGGGGGCTAAGGGGGACCCATGGCGGGCCGCCTCGGACCCGCGACGTCCCCACCGAAAGCGTCGAGAGAACAAAAAGGGGGATGGCCCGAAGGCCATCCCCCTGCATGGACTACAGCGTCGCTGTAGCCGCGTGGCTTACTGGTACTTGATGACCAGCTTGCCGCCTTCCACCGAGACCGAC
>JBJSZF010000598.1:0-2643 GCA_046090125.1 Verrucomicrobiota bacterium | reverse complement strand
AGCAACTGACGCGCCTGCGCATCTTTGGGAGCCTGCCGGATGTCCGCCGTCGCAAGCCGCTGAACAAGAAAGTTTTAGGCGTTAAGTAAGCGCCATTCGGGTCTGACCCCTTTGCGCGTCCGCAGGCGCGCCATGCGCGAGGTTGCGGGCTTGGCCTTCCGACTCGACAAGGCCAACATGCCGGGCGTTCGCCAATGACCGGCGGAATGCGCATGAACGCGGACGCAGGCCAACACAGGCGGGTTCTGGTGACGGGCGGCACGGGATTCCTCGGTGGCGCCCTGGTGCGCCGCGCCGTGGACGCCGGATGGGACGTCGCCGTCCTGTCGCGCGCCCCGCGTCCGGACGCGGATGCCCGCTTCCGATGCCTTCCAGGCACCCTGTCGGATCCGCCTTGGCACGAGCTGGAGCGCCTTCGGCCCGACGTGGTCGTGCACGCCGCATGGGTCACGACGCCGGGCGTCTATATGGAATCGCCGGAGAACGCCGACTGGCTGCGCTGGAGCGAGGCATTCGCGATGCGCCTTCCCGCCCTGGGCGTGCGGCGGTTGGTGGCCTTGGGCACGTGCATCGAGTACGCGGTCACGGGAACACCCCTGAACGAGGACTCAACGCCCCTCGGCCCGGCGTCGGCCTATGCGCGCGCGAAGGTGGAGCTGCATCGGCGGCTCATGGAGGGGCTGGGGGGCTCCGGCGTGTCGTTGGCCTGGGCGCGCATCTTCTATCCCTACGGCCCCGGCGAGCATCCGGCGCGGCTCGCGAGCGCGTTGATTGCAAAGTTTCGCGCCGGGGAGGTGCTGCGCCTGCGAACGCCGCGGAGCACGAAGGACTACATCCACGTGGACGACGCGGGCGCGGCCTTAATGGCCTTGGCGCGGGCGTCGGCCGAGGGCTCCTTCAACGTGGGGACGGGCATTGGGGTGACGGTGGAGGCGTTCGCGCGGACGCTGGCGGGCTTGGCGGGGCGACCGGAGCTGGTTCAGGCGGAGGATTCCGGCGTCGTGGACCCGCTGGACCACGTCGTGGCGGACGCGTCGCGCCTGCGGGCGCTGGGGTGGTCGCCCCAGGTCAACCTTGTGGACGGGCTCCGGGCCATGTTGGAGTCTCGGCCCTCATGAAGCCACGTCCGGACTGTCCCGGCTGCGGAGGTCGCACGCTTGTCAAAGGCCTGGAGTTGAAGGGCCAGCCGACGGTGTTGAACTACCGGTTCCGGACGGTGGCCGAGGCCCGCAAGGTGCCGCGGGGCGACGTCACCCTGCGTCAATGCGGGTCGTGCGGGCTGGTGTTCAACGCCACGTTCGAGGGCTCGCGGATTCCCTACGACGAGCGGTATGAGAACCGGCAGGGGGCGTCGCCGTTGTTCCGGGCGCACGTGGACGCGTTGATCCAACGGTTGGGAGACGTCCCGGGCGTGCGGGGCGGGCGGTTGCTGGAGGTGGGCTGCGGCAAGGGCGAGTTCCTTCGGAGGGCGGCTGAACGACTCGGGGCGACGGCGGAGGGTTATGACACGTCGTACGAGGGACCCATGGAAATGGACGGGGGCCGGGTGCGGTTTCATCGGGGCTACCTGACGGGCGCGGATGTGCGGGGCTCGCACGACGTCGTGATTTGCCGCCATGTAGTGGAGCACGTGGCCGGGATTGGTGCGTTTTTGGGCGAGCTGGCGTCGATTGCGCGCGCGGCGGGCGACCCGTTGGTGGTGGTGGAGACGCCGAGGTTCGAGTGGATCGTGGCCCACGAGTGCCTGTGGGACGTCTTCTACGAGCATTGCAACTACTTCACGCAACCCACGCTCGCGCACCTCGCGCGCCGGGCTGGATTCGTGGTGAAGCGCCACGTCGGGGTGTTTGGCGGGCAATACCAATGGCTGGAGCTGCGCGTGGCCAAGCGGGCGCCGAGGCCGATGCCGAGACCGGGGCCGGGCGTGCCCTCCGGAGGCAGCTTGGCGGCGTTCACGCGGTCGGCGACGCAACAACGGCGTTGGTTGGCGCGGGCCATCGACGCCGGGCGCGGCGACGGCGCGTGGGGCATCTGGGGCGCGGGAGCCAAGGGGGTGGCGCTGGCGCATCTCATGGCGGCCCGGCCGCCCGCGTGCGTGGTGGACGTCAACCCGGCGAAGCAAGGCGGCGTGATCCCGGGAACCTCGGTGCCCGTCGTCGCGCCGACCGACCCCGCCATCGCAAGGCTGGCATTGGTCGTCATCGCCAACCCCAACTACGAGCCCGAGATCCGGGCGGGCCTCGAAGCCATGGGCTTCCATGGAAACATCCTCTGCCTTTGAACGACCATGGGGTATCGTCGCCGAATCCATTCTCGAAGAGCATGAAGATCACCATCGACACGGAGGCGCGGACGTTGGTCGCGGAGGGGCCGGAGGGGCGCCATGAGATGCCGTTGTACTCGGACGGCGCGTTCGAGGTGTCCTACCCGGCACCCGGTGCGGCCTACACGGTCAACAGCGACACCAACGGCGTCACCGCAGAGTGGACTGCTGGCGACGGCGGGACCCTGCGCCTCTTCGGGGTTGCCGCGGCGGGGCGCTCAGCGGGGCAAGTCGTCGAGCAGGTTATCGCCGACGATTTCCCAGACGCCGTGGTGGACTACGAGCTGCCCAATGCCACAGTGGGTTTCGAGCCCGGATAT
>JBJSZF010000597.1:0-1472 GCA_046090125.1 Verrucomicrobiota bacterium | reverse complement strand
CCCTGCGCAAGGAACGCACCGGGCTGCCGCCAACGACAAGGCCTACACCGGAACCTTCTCGCAGCCCGGCGAGACCCGTCGCTTCCACCGCGGCGACCCCCTCCAGCCGCGCGAGGCCATCGCGCCCGCCACCTTGTCGGTCTTCAATCCCCTGACCCTCGACGCCACGACCCCCGAGCAGGAACGCCGCCTCGCCCTCGCCCGGTGGCTGTCCAGCCCCACCAACCCCCTCACGGCCCGCGTCATCGTCAACCGCGTCTGGCAGCACCACTTCGGGGCCGGCCTCGTGGAGACGCCCAACGACCTCGGACGCAACGGCGCTCGCCCCACGCATCCCGACCTCCTCGACTGGCTCGCCAGCGAGCTCGTCTCCGAGGGTTGGAGCCTCAAGAAGCTCCACCGGCGCATCCTCCTCTCCGCCACGTGGCGCCAGTCCAGCGCCCCGCGCCCCGACGCCCAACGCGTCGATGCCGCCTCGCGCCTCCTCTGGCGCTTCCCACCCCGACGGCTCGAGGCCGAGGCCATCCGCGACTCCATCCTCGCCATCAGCGGCAACCTCAACCCCGAGCCCGGCGGACCCGGCTTCTACCTCCACGACGTGGACCGCGAGAACGTCTATCATTACCACCCCAAGGAACGCTTCGGCCCCGCCGAGTCCCGCCGCATGGTCTATGCCTTCAAGGTCCGCATGGAACAGGACGCCATCTTCGGGTCCTTCGACTGCCCCGACGGCAGCCTCGTGACGCCGCGCCGGAGCGCCTCCACGACGCCCTTGCAGGCGCTCAACCTCTTCAACAGCCGCTTCGTCCTCGACCAGTCCGCCACCTTCGCCTCACGCGTCGAACGGGAGTCCAGCCCCGCCCCCGCAGACCGCGTGCGCCGCGCGTGGGCGCTGGCCTACCAACGGCCCCCGGACGACGCCGAGCTGCGCGACGCCACCCGCTTCGCCGAAGCCCACGGCACCGCCGCCCTGTGCCGTGCCCTCCTCAACTCCAGCGAGCTTCTCTTCATCCCGTGAACGATCCCCTGCCCCGCCTCCGAAGCCCGATGCTCGACCGCCGCCGATTCCTCGGCGACGTCGGCCTCGGCCTGGGCTCCATCGCCTTCGCCCATCTCCTCGCTCGCCAAGGCCTGCTCGGAGCCAACGTCGCCGGCAAGGAGCCCTTCCGTCCCGCCATCGACCCCGGCCGCCCGTACGCCCCCCGCACGCCCTTGTTCACCCCCAAAGCCAAGAACGTCCTCGTCATCTTTTGCAGCGGCGCGTGCAGCCACCTCGACACGTTCGACTACAAGCCCGAGCTCATCCGCCGCCATGGCCAGCCCATGCCCGGCCAGGAAAAGCTCGTCACGTTCCAGGGCGAGCAAGGCGCCTTGGCCCGCAGCCCATGGGACTTCAAGCCCCGGGGACAGTCGGGCAAGATGATCTCCGACCTCGTCCCCCACGTCGCCGCGCTCGCCGACGACCTCTGCTT
>JBJSZF010000596.1:0-1886 GCA_046090125.1 Verrucomicrobiota bacterium | reverse complement strand
GGTCGGTGACGCTGACCCGCAGGTCGCGCATCACCCGGCCGTGCGAGTCCCGGAGTTCCATTGCCATGCGCGTCAGGCTACCGACGACGGCCGGGGTGGCAAAGCGCGGCCTTGGGCAGGTTTCACAACGGCCGGGTGCGCGGCCATTCGGTCTCGAAGCCGTCGCTTCGAATCCGTTGCTGGAAGTCCGCGAGGAGCTTGGGTTGGTTGCGCACGGCGCGGGGGGCAACGTTGCGCGCCTTGCAGAATGCCGCCAGCGCGCCCGCCGCCTCGCCAATGTTCCACTCGACCGGGTGCAGCCGGTAGCAACCGTTGGTGATGTGCGTCACGCCGAGGTTCTTGCCACCGGCGACGACGTTCTCCACGCGCCGCGGGATCAAGGCCCCCAGCGGCACCTGGAACGGCAGCGAGCCCAGGTCTACGTAGTTCCGGCCCGACGTCGAGGGGTGCAGGTCGATCCGGTAGGCCCCCACGCCCACGGAATCCGGGAAGGGCGTCGCCACCACGTCCTCCCTGGGCTTGCCGGTCTCGCGGATGCGCGCCTCCTCGCCAACGTGGCGCTCGGTGACG
This sequence comes from Verrucomicrobiota bacterium, assembly GCA_046090125.1. Classification (GTDB taxonomy): domain Bacteria; phylum Verrucomicrobiota; class Verrucomicrobiia; order Limisphaerales; family UBA9464; genus UBA6176. Next base: position 1,316 of record JBJSZF010000596.1, on the reverse strand, counting down.
GTGAGCTCGGCGCGGATACGGCGCGCCTCGCGCACGTACACCGCCTTGGCGAGGCCATCCAGCCCGTCGCCCACGTCGTCCCGCAGCCGCAGGCCCTTCCAGCCCGTGCCACCATCGGGGCGCGGGGCCTCCGTTTGCATCCAGTACAGGAGGCAGAGGCTGAGTTGCCGCGCGTCGCGGAGTCGTTCCGCCACCTGCGCCGGGGTCACGCCGGGCCCGACGATTGGGGCGAGCCAGTAGTCGTTCTGGGGCCAGTTGACGAGGGAGATGCCGGAGCGGTACGTGCCCGACGCAAACTGCGCCGCGTCGGCGATGCGACGATACGTGAAGAGGTTGTACCCGGCAGCGCGGCCCGTGGGGTCAAAGGCGAACGAACGCGGCCGGAGCGTGATGGGATGCGAGCATTCCCAGGACAACAACCGCCCCGGCCATGCGGGATTCATCGCCGGCACGTAGTCGCGCCAAAAGGACCAACGCTCCGGCCTCGGGATCATGTGATCCTCGCCCTCGCAGTGGTCCACGGCGAAGCACCACGTCAGCGCCTGCTGGTCCATCGGGTCCGCCTTCTCCGGCGCATGATCCTCGCCCGTCTCGGCCCGCGACTCCGCGCCCACCACATGCTCCACCCCAGCCAATGGCAACAGGTCGCCCAGCTCGGTCGCATCGACGAACCATGGAGCCAGCAGCGTGCGGCGACCGTCGCCCTCCGTCTCCACCGTCACCGCGCGGACGCGGTCCCCGTCGCTCTCCGCGGCGACCGGACGCGTCCGCAGCAGGACGCGAAGACGGCCGGAAGCCACGTGCGGGGCCAGCATCTGCTGCAAGACGGCGAGGGCGACCCTGGGCTCGTGGCACAGGCGCGAGACCCATCCGTTGCCGGGGTTCAGTCGCGCGTCGGCCCGGGGTCCGGGCAGCAACGGGAAATGCTCCCGGTAGAACTGCCGCACGCCCTCGCGAAACCGGCGGTACGACGCCGTGCAACCATGGGACTCGATCCACGGGTGCTCGTCGGGGGGGACGGCCTGCGCCGTGAGTTGGCCTCCGATCCAGTCGGTCTCTTCCGTCAGCACCACGCGCAGCCCGGCGCGGCACGCGGCGAGGGCGGCCGCGCAGCCCCCCACCCCGCCGCCCACGATCGCCAGGTCGGCCGCGACCTCGCGCCCCATCGCCGCCGAGGCGCGCATCGCGGCAAGCCACGCCACGGAGGCGCTCGAAGTTCGCAGGATGAAGTCACGCCGTCTCACGCGCCTATTCGTCCATACCCGGCGGCCCACGCGCAACGACGGCCCGTTCCCGTTTCGTCACGAAAAGGCCAC
>JBJSZF010000595.1:0-1666 GCA_046090125.1 Verrucomicrobiota bacterium | reverse complement strand
CGCATTGGATGCTTTTCCAGGTGGACGGGCGGCAGCCAGGGTTGTCGGTGGGGATGACGTTGGAGGAGCTGGGCGAGACGATGGCGCGCTGGGGCTGCGAGGAGGGCATGAACCTGGACGGGGGCGGGTCGTCGTCGATTTGGTGCGTGGGGCGGACGCGGAACAGCCCGTGCGACGGCCGCGAGCGAGACGTGGCGAACGCGCTGGTGGTGGTGCGGCGCCGGCCTGGGGGGAAACCATGAGGAGGGGGAGCCGGGTGGCGTGCGACGTGCTGGGTGAGGGGGTGGGATGATGGGAAGGATGGGGCTCATGAGGCTTGTGGGGCGTAAAGGGCTCTTGGCCCTCGCTGGGTCTTGGCTGCTGCTGCTGCCGGCGTTGATGGCCCGGCAGCCGGTGAGCCCCGCAGCCGCCGCGGACCGCGGCTTCACCCATTCCAATGACCGCCGGTCCAACCCGGAGTGGTCCGTCCATGTCGTGCGCATGGATCGTCGTCGTGGGGACCTTGGGCTGGCGACGACGTTGGGCGGCGGGGAGCGGATTGGGATGAGCACGTTGTCGGACCAGGTGGCGGCGATGTCGGCGTCGGAGGGCACGCCGTTGGCGGCGGTGAACGGCGACTTCTACATGACGGAGGACTCGTACCGGGGCGATCCCCGGGACGTCCACGTGCGCCGGGGCGAGCTGATCAGCGCGCCCTCGGGCCATGCGTGCTTCTGGCTCGATCCCCAGGGGGAGCCCCGCTCCACGAACATCACGTCGCGGCTCCAGGTGTTCTGGCCGGATGGCAAGTCGTCGGTGCTGGGCCTGAACGAGATGCGCGAGGCGGACGAGGTGGTGGTGTACACGGCGGCGAATGGTGCGACGACGCGGGCCGAGGGCGGGACGGAATGCGTGCTGGAGCGCGTGGGCGAGAAGGCATGGCTTCCGGTGCGCCCGGGCGTGGTTCTTGAGGCGCGGATCGCCGAGGTGCGCCGGGGCGGCAACTCGGCGATCCCGGCGGACCGGCTCGTGTTGTCGGTGGGGCCGAGGTTGTCGGAGCGCGGGCGTGGGCTGGCCCCGGGGCAGGTGGTGCGGCTGGCGTTCGACACGTTCCCGGACCTGAAGGGGGTTCAACTGGCGTTGGGCGGCGGGCCGACGTTGGTGCGGGCGGGCAAGCCGATGACGTGGTCCGGCTTCCAGGCGCGGCATCCGCGGACGGCCATGGGGTGGAACTCGAACACGTTGTTCCTGGTGGTGGTGGACGGGCGTCAGCCGGGGTTGTCGGTGGGGATGACGTTCCCGGAGCTGGCGCAGTACATGGCGGGGTTGGGCTGCCAGGAGGCCGTGAACCTGGACGGGGGCGGCTCGGCGTCGATGTGGGTGCTGGGGCAGGTGGTGAACAGCCCGTCGGAGGGGCGCGAGCGTCCCGGGGCCAACGCGCTGGTGTTGGTGCGAAGGCCCGCGGGCGCGGCGGGTTCGGGCGCGCCGACCGGAGGGGTGCGAACGAACGCGCCGTCGGGCGCAACGGCTTCGCCGACGTCCGTCGGCGGGCCGGCTCGGCCGAGCCCATGAGGGCGTGGGCTGGGTCGTGGCGCGGCGGGTTCCGGGCCGCGTGGATGCTGGCCTTAGCCGGAACGATTCAGTTGGATCGGTCGTGCTTGCTCGATCTGCTTCCGCAACTCCTTCG
>JBJSZF010000594.1:0-3690 GCA_046090125.1 Verrucomicrobiota bacterium | reverse complement strand
GCCGTGGTTCCTTTTGACCACTGGACGGCCCCGGACGGCGTGCCATCAACCCGCCGCCAGCCACCAACCCAGGAAAACCCATGTCACAGCGTCTGCGCCTTGCCACGTTCAACTTCGAGAACCTGTTCACCCGGGCCAAGGTCTTGAACCTCGCCGACCACGAGTCCGCCACGTCCATCCTCGCCCAGGTCGCCGACCTTGAGGCGTTGCTGTCCAAGGCCCGCTACCACCTGGCCACGGACTGGGTCGTGGTGGCGGGCGACCTCAACGACACGTCGGACTCCAAGCCGGGCCGATTCAGTGGGTAGGGAAGTGATTGCGAAGCCGATGCTTCCACAAGCCGAGGAGTGAGCGAGGCGCGGGCCGGTACGAGGCCCGTAACAAGCGAACGCCGAAGGAGTTGCGGAGGCAGATCGAGCAAGCACGGCCGATCCAACTGAATCGGCCCGGCGAGGCTCCGGCGGCGTGTTTCCCGCGTCGCCGGGGCCTTTCATTTCCAAGGAGTCCCTCGCCGCCGGCCGGGCGACCCATCGGCATGTCATTGCCGCCCAACTCGGCCCGGCTGCGTGTCCCCTGACGTTCCGCCACGTCGCCGCCGTGCAACGAACGAAAGAGGGCTGAGCGTCCCAATCAAGGCGGATGTGTCGAGACGCTGGATCCAACGCCCGTCCCTCGCCTCCCGCTCCCCGCCTCCCCGCCGCGTGAGGCCAAACCCCGCGCGCCAGCGGCGACGGGCTGCGACCCCTTGCGGGGTCGATGGCCTCATGGGGATGCCCGGTTCCGGTGGTGTCGCTTCGCTCAACCACCGGCTACAATCTTTCATCCCTCCGGGATGAGCGGAGCCCCTGCGCCCTTCGCCCTTCCCGCTCCCCGCTCCTTACGTCCGCCTCCACCCCGAGTCGATGCACGCCATCGGCACCTCGAAGCAGCGTCCACGCCACCGCACCCTGCGCATCCCCGCATCCATGGCCTCCACGCGGACCCGAGCCCACTGCGGCAACCCCTCCGGCAACCGGTAGCCTCCGTGGACATTACGCACGCGCACCCACGACCCCACCCCGTATCGGATCTGCTCCAGCATGGAGGACAGGCTGACAGGGCCCGGTGGACAGCCGTTGTCTGACCCTGGCGGGCAGGATGGATGCAGGAATCGGCCCTTTGGGAAGCGGTTCCGCCCCACGCCGGATGGCGTCGGGCTGGATCCCCTTCCGCCGCGCCACGAGATCCGATGTTCACGCTGCACGCCTTCATGCACGAACCGTTGCCCGTTGGGAATATCCGCTCCCCAGCGGGCCTCGCTTCGATGTATCCCACTCCCAAGCAGCAGCGCGGATAACCCCGGTCACGAGATATGCCCCGCACGTCCAACATGGCCCCCAAGGGCAACGCCAACTTCGCGGGGGTGCAGCACTTCATCCATCACCTGGCCCTGGATGGCTATGCCGGCTTCGTGCTGGCCAACGGGAGCATGTCCTCCAACCAATCCGGCGAAGGCGACATCCGGAAGGCCATCGTCGAGGACGACCTCGTTTCCTGTATGGTCGCCTTGCCGGGGCAACAGTTCTACAGCACGCAAATCCCCGTGTGCCTGTGGCTCGGCGGGAAAAACAACACGCTCGATTTGGCGAACGATACCCGCTTGTTCGATGGCGAAACGGAACTCAGCTTGGTGGTCTGACGCCATGAAAATCACGGCCATAGAAAACCCCAGAAGTCGGCAGGAGGAACTTGGGCAGTTCCTCACCGCGACGCCTCTGGCTGACTTCATGGCTTCGATGTTTGGGCCTTTGCCGCGAACCGTGCGTCTGCTCGACGCCGGTGCCGGCGCTGGCTCGCTCACCGCAGCGTTCGTCTCTCGATGTTGTGAAAGGCCCGACAGCATTTGTGCCATCGAAGCCACGCTTTATGAACTCGATGGCAAAATCCTCGACGCGCTTTCAGCAACGATGCACGAGTGCGAGCATCGCTGCTCCGAAGTGGGTGTCCGCTTCACATACACCATTCACTCCACCGACTTTATCCAGGAAATGTCAGCGCGTCTCGCGGGCGATTTGTTCGGCACCCATCCACCCGCCTTCGATGCCGCCATCGCGAATCCGCCCTACCGCAAAATCAGCACCGATTCCGCCGAGCGCCGCGCGCTACGTTCCATTGGGGTCGAAACCAGCAACCTCTACACCGGCTTCATCGCCCTCATCCAGCGCCTGCTTGTTCCCGGCGGACAGCTCGTCGGCATCACGCCTAGGAGCTTTTGCAACGGTCCTTACTTCCGCCCATTCCGCGAAGACTTTCTTGGCACTTTGGAACTGCACCGAATTCATGTCTTCGAATCCCGTCAAGCGGCCTTTCGCAACGATGGTGTATTGCAGGAAAACATCGTCTTCCACGCCGTGAAGGGCCGGCACCAACCCGACGCACTCACCATCTCCAGCAGCAGCGGCGAGCTCGGCGACGACATCACGGAGACCGTTTTCCCCTTCGAGCACATCGTTCATCCGCGCGACCCTGAGAAATTCATCCACATCCCCTCCGCTGAAAGTCATGCCACGGCCAAGGAAACGATGGACGGCCTTCGCACCAGCCTCACCTCGCTGGGCGTCACGGTCTCCACCGGGCGCGTCGTGGACTTCAGGCTCAAGGATGCCCTCCGCAAAGGACCCGAACGCGGCACCGTGCCGCTGCTTTATCCCTGTCACTTCAATGGTGGCACCGTCCATTGGCCAAGGCTCAATGCCCGCAAGCCCAACGCCATCCTCGACAATGACGAGACGCGCCCATGGCTCGTGCCCTCTGGCGTCTATCTGCTCACGAAACGCTTCACATCGAAAGAAGAGCGCCGCCGTCTTGTGGCCTGCCTCTTCGACCCGGACTTGGTGAAAGCCGAGTGGGTCGGCTTCGAGAACCACCTGAACTACTTCCACGCCAGCGGGCAGGGTCTGGAGCGCTCGCTGGCCTGCGGTCTCTTCGCATTTCTAAACTCAACGGTTGTTGACCACTATTTCCGGCGCTTCAGCGGCCACACGCAGGTAAACGCCACCGACCTGCGCACCTTGGCCTATCCCGACCGCACCACGCTCCAGGCGATGGGCCGCGAAGTAAAAACGCTCGACCTCTCGCAGGACGAAATCGACCAACTCGTCGCCAAGCACCTCCATGCCCGCCGATAAGCCCAACCGCAATGCCGCCGCCCGGAAGAAGCGTCTCGCCGAAACCATCGTGGCGCTCACGGCCTTGCAGTTCGGTCCGAGGCAGCGGAACGAAATCGCCGCCTACACGTTGCTGGCCCTCCTCGACCTTCAGCCGGATGCCGCATGGGCCGACGCACAGGCTCCTTTGCGTGGCATCACCCCCATCATTGACTTCATCGCGATCGCCTATGGCAATCGCTATGCACCCAACACGCGTGAAACCATCCGCGATGACGCGGTGAAGTTCTTCGTCGAAGAGGGCCTGCTGCTGCGCAATCCGGACGACCCCAATCGCCCCACCAACAGCGGCAAGACGGTGTATCAGATCGAGCCGAGCGCCCTCGCTCTCTTCCGCAAGTGAGGGACTCTCGAATGGCCTCCAGCCTTGGCGCATTACCTTGCCAGTCGCGAAACGCTCAAGCACGAGATTGCCCGCAAGCGTGACCTCGCCCGCGTGCCCGTCACCTTGCCCGACGGATCCCAAGTCGCGCTGTCACCCGGC
>JBJSZF010000593.1:0-2359 GCA_046090125.1 Verrucomicrobiota bacterium | reverse complement strand
AGCCCGTCGCGGTCACGCCGAGGACGCGCCCTCCATGGGTCACGACGCGTCCGTCCTTCAGCGCGGTGCCCGCATGGAACACCTTGACCCCCGGCAACGCGTCGGCGGCATCGAGGCCATGGATCGGGAGGCCCTTGGGCGACGAGCCCGGGTACCCGGCCGACGCCATGACGACGCACACGGCGGCGCCCGGCTTCCAACGGAGCACGCGACCCGCGAGGCGGCCCGTCGCGGAGGCGAGGAGAAGTTCGGCGAGGTCGTCCTCGAGCCGGGCGAGGTACACCTGGGTCTCGGGGTCGCCGAAGCGGGCGTTGAACTCCAGCACGCGCGGCCCCGCCGCCGTCAGCATGACGCCCGGGTAAAGGAGGCCGCGGAAGTCGATCCCTTCCCGCGCGCACCCGGCCAGCCATGGATCCAGGATGGCCTTGCTCACGTCCTGGAGCTGGGCGTCCGACAGGAAGGGCGTGGGCGAATAGGTGCCCATGCCGCCCGTATTGAGGCCCTGGTCGTTGTCGAGCGCCCGCTTGTGGTCCTGGGCGGTGGGAAACAACAGGGCGCTGGAGCCGTCGCACAGCGCATGTAGGGAGATCTCCATCCCCACGAGAAGCTCCTGCACCACGATCCGCGCGCCGGCCGTTCCAAACGCCTTCTGGACAAGGATCTCGTCCACGGCGGCCTCGGCGGCGGCGACGTCGTGGCACAGGAGCACGCCCTTGCCAAGGGCGAGGCCGTCGGCCTTGACGGCGCAACGTCCCTCCAGCTCGCGGCAGAAGGCCTTCGCGGCGTCGGCGCTTTCAAAGGTCCCGCCCCGCGCCGTCGGCACGCCGTGGCGCTCCATGAAGTCCTGCGAGAACGCCTTGGAGGACTCGAACTGGGCGGCGCGTTGGTTGGGCCCCCAGATGGTGAACCCCGCCGCCTGGAACCGATCCACCACGCCCAGCGCCAATGGGTTGTCCGGCCCGACCACCGTCAGGTCGGGCTGCTCGCGCCGGGCGAATGCCAGCAACGCGTCGAGGTCGTCGGCCGGGATCGCGACGTTGACCACGGGCGCCCCGGACCGGGTGACCTCCAGCGCGGTGCCCGCGTTTCCTGGCGCGCACCAGAGCCGCGAAACCGCAGGCGACTGGGCCAGCTTCCAAACGAGGGCGTGCTCGCGCCCTCCAGAGCCAAGGACAAGGACCTTCATGCGTCCGCCGATTGAAGCCGAGGGCCGCGTCCGGTGGAAGCGCGCGAAGGGGTGGCGGACGCCGGCGATTGCGCGATCTGGAATCGGGTGCTTGGTGGGACGCATGGCACACAAGAAGCCCCACCTGCCCACGAAGGATTGCGCGGCGTGCGGTCGCCCGTTCGCGTGGCGCAAGAAGTGGGAACGCTGCTGGGACGAGGTTCGCTTCTGCTCCGATGCCTGCCGGCGCGGCCGGCATCCCATGGCCCGGCGGAGCGGGGGTTAGGCTGGGTGGCCCCTCGACGCCTTCGCTGGGCGTGTCCCCGGACCGACGCGAGGCATCCCCGGCGCCGGGGGCGATTCAACGGGCGATCGTAGGGCCAACGCGACGGGGAAGGGCTGGAGCCTTCACTCCTTTCCCAATCCGCCGAATCCGTGCCTCCGTGAGGCGCAAGTTCCTCAACCGGGGCACAAGTCACGCGGAGGGCCGAGTCATCCCATTCCCATCCCGTCTCCCCCGGGCAATGCGATTCAAGTGGGTGGCAAGCGGTGGCGAAGCCCATGCTTCACCAAGCTCAGGAGCAAGGGGGCACCAGCCGGCGAGTGTTCAAAAGGAGACTGGGTCAGGGCGTGTACTTTCCAAGGAACACAGGCCACCGGTTCTCGGGCGGCGCTGGGGGCTCGGTGACGATCCAGAACGGACGCCACGGGTGGTAGACGATGCCTGCGGTCTGGCGAAGGGTGGGGGCGACGGCCCAACTGCGGCCCTTCAAGTCCACGGGTTTGTCGATGTTGCGGCGGCGGCGGTCGTGGAGCGCGAGGTGCAGGTCGAGCAGCGCCATAATAGGGACCGGCTGCATGACCCTCCTGGCATCTTGCGAGGCCCTGTTCCGTAAGGGCGGGCATGCCTGTCGTCCGGCAGACGATGCGCCGCCTGGTTGATGAAACGCCGACTCAATGGCACACCCGGGGACGTCGTGTTGGCCCTGCCCGTGGCCGGACCCGTTGTCCGTGCCGCTGCCGACCGAGTGGACGTCGCCCCCTGCCCGTGGTCTTGCTGGTCTGGATCACCCGCGTCTTCCGCGACGTGGGGATGGCACGGGTTCAAGTCGGCTTCGTCGTCGTCCTCTTCCCTCACAGCGTCCGCATCGGATGGTTCTGGAACGGCCAAGGCATCGGCGCGGCACCTTTCAG
>JBJSZF010000592.1:0-1571 GCA_046090125.1 Verrucomicrobiota bacterium | reverse complement strand
GGGCCATGCGAAGCAAAGGGGGGCGTCGTCCCTCATGCAGCAGGCGGACGCGCAGGCGCGTGGCGCGGCCCTGCACGAGGCGCGAGACGGGCGGAACCTGGGCTGCGACGGACGCGACCCTCGGCCACCCCAGCAGCGCGTCGATGGCCGCGACGGCCACCACGACGAGCCCCAGCGCGAGCCATGCGGCGGCGGTCTCCGGCATCAGCCCGGCGAGCGTCAGCGCGGGCGCGAGGACCAGGCCCGCAAGCCAAAGCAGTCGTGGCGACGGAACGGGCATGGGTCAGCGGGGCACGGCCACATCCTGGAGGATGCGCTCGATGACTTCTCCGACGGACGCCCCCTCGAGCTCGAACTCGGGCCGGAGGATGAGGCGATGCTCGAGGACGGGCGTGGCCAGCGCCTTGATGTCGTCGGGCGTGACAAAGTCGCGCCCGGCCAATGCGGCGGTGGCACGGGCGGCGAGGAGCAACCCTTGGGTGGCGCGGGGCCCGGCCCCAACCAGCACGGATTCGGCGGCGCGGGTGGCACGGACGATGTCCACGGCGTAGGCGACCAACTCGTCGCGGACGGTGACGTGCTGGAGCTGCTGGCGGAGCGCGACGAGGCTCTCTGAGGACACGACGGGCTGGACGGCCCCGCGTCCGAGGAGGGCCTCGGGGGCGTCGTTGCCCAGGGAGCGGCGGGCAAGGAGGAGCTCGTCGGGTCGCTCGGGGGCGTTCATGCGGATCTTGAGCATGAAGCGATCCTTCTGGGCCTCGGCCAGCGGGTAGGTGCCCTCGCTCTCGACCGGGTTTTGCGTGGCGAACACCGTGAAGTTGGCGGGCAGGGGCAAGGTCTCGCGGTCGATGGACACCGTGCGCTCCTGCATGGCCTGGAGGAGGGCGGACTGCGTCTTGGCGGGGGCGCGGTTGATTTCGTCGGCGAGCAGGAACGTCGTGAAGACGGGGCCGCGGACCAGGGTGAACTCGTTGCGTTGAAGTTTGAGGACGTGGGTGCCGGGAATGTCCGAGGGCATGATGTCCTGCGTGAACTGGATGCGTCCGAATTCGCAGCCGAGGACGGCCCCGAGGGTGCGGACGAGAAGCGTCTTGGCCACGCCGGGGACGCCCTCGACGAGGGCGTGTTGGTTGGTGAGGACGCAGACGAGGGCGAGGTCCACGACGTCGTGCTGACCGATGATGACCTTGGCGATCTCGGCGCGGGCCTTGGCGAGGACGTGGTGGAGGGTTTCGACTTGGGGTTCCATGGGATTCAACGGTGGGTTCGCTGGCGAAGAAGGGCGGCGATGCGGCGGTACGTGCCGATGGGGTCGCGGGCCTTGGGCGGGCGCTCCATCTCGACGTTGAGGAGGTCCTGGGCGTCGGCGACGCGGCGGGGGCCGACGCGCGGATGGCGGCCCTGGGACGCGCGCCAATGCGCCATGCACTCGGCGACGACGGTGTCCGGATGCAGGGCGCGCTGGAGCAGGGCCAGGAAGGCCTCGGAGGTGCCGCGGCCGGGAAGGGCGTCGTCGGGGGCTGCTGCGGCCGACGGGGGGTTGAAGCGGGCCATGGTGCGCCAGAGGTAGA
>JBJSZF010000591.1:0-1539 GCA_046090125.1 Verrucomicrobiota bacterium | reverse complement strand
GTGCTGCACCTGTTGTACGCGCGGTTTTGGCACAAGGTGCTGTTTGACTTGGGCCATGTCTCGACGCCGGAGCCGTTCCACAAGCTCGTGAACCAAGGGCTGATCCTGGGCGAGGACGGCCAGAAGATGTCGAAGTCGCGGGGCAACGTGGTGAACCCGGACGACGTGCTCCGCGAGTACGGCGCGGACGCGTTCCGGTTGTACGAGATGTTCATGGGGCCGTTGTCGGAGACGAAGCCATGGAACACGCAGGGCGTGGAGGGCGTGTACCGGTTCCTGGGTCGCGTGTGGCGGTTGTTCGTGGATGACGCGTCGGAGGTGGAGTTTGAGCAGTCATGCGCGGCGGACCCGGGCAACGCGGTGGCGCACCTGGGGCGGGTTCGGCTGGCGGCGTCGATTGCCGAGGGCGAGGCGACGCCGGCGCAGTTGAAGGCGTTGCACGCGTGCATTCGCAAGGTGACGGACGACCTGGAGCACCTGCGGTTCAACACGGCGATCTCGGCGATGATGGTGTTCGTGAACGAGGCGCTGACATGGACGAGCAAGCCGGCCGGCGTGCTGGCTTCGTTCCTCCAGTTGCTGGCGCCGTTCTCGCCGCACCTTGCGGAGGAACTGTGGGAACGCCTGCACCGCCATCTCGGGAAGGAGGCGCCCAGCCTTTCGTATGCGCCATGGCCAACCTTCGACCCGGCCCTGCTTGTGGAGGACGCGTACGATTTGCCCGTGCAGGTGAATGGCAAGCTCCGCGACGTCCTTCGGGTCGCCAATGACTCCCCGGCGTCGGACATCGAGGCCGCCGCGCTGGCGTCGGCCAAGGTGCGTCCCTTCATCGAGGGCAAGACCGTCCGCAAGGTGGTCCTGGTGCCGCGGCGCATGGTCAACATTGTTGCCAACTGAAGCCATGGCGCGACTGACCCGGCAGGAACAGGCGGCCTTGTGGATCGTGCTCGTGCTGTTGGCGGGCGGCGTGGTGGGGCGTTGGTGGATTCACCACGGCAAGGCGGGGACAAGCGCCACCCAAGTCCCGGCGGCGCGGTCGGCCGAGGCTTCCCCCGGGTCGGCGGGCTCCGGACGCTGAGATGAAGACCTTCGAGGAATCCGTCGAGACGCTGGCCGGCCGGGACCGGCGCTACCCGGCCGACGCCTACCTGTTCCTGCGGGAGGCGCTGGCCCACGCGCAGTCGATCCACGAGCGCCCGGGACACGTGACGGCGACGGAGTTGCTGGAGGGCATACGCCAGCATGCCCTGCGTGAGTTTGGGCCGATGGCGCATTGGGTGCTTTCGGAGTGGGGCATCCATTCGTGCACGGACTTTGGAAACCTGGTCTTCAACTTGATTGACGAAGGCCATCTCAGCCGTCGGCCGGAGGATCGGATCGAGGACTTCTCGCCCGGGTTCGACTTTCACGAGGCGTTCCGGGTGCCGTTCCTGCCTCCTCCGGGGCAGGTGACACCCGGTGGCCTTTGAGGAAGGCCTGGTTGGAATGCCGACATGCACGCGCCTTCGCCATTTCGGATTCGGGCGGTGCAGGCCCGAG
>JBJSZF010000590.1:0-5220 GCA_046090125.1 Verrucomicrobiota bacterium | reverse complement strand
GCGTCGCAACGTGCGCACGAAGGGCCGCAAGGGTCGCACGAGGAGCCAAAACCCCTGCACAAGCCCTCGCAACGACCTGCCGGCGGCGTCGCGCCCCCCTCCTGCCGCCATCACGATCTCGGCTTCGCGGGTTCGTGTGAGGCTCCTTCCTGCGGTGGCACCGCTCGTCCTCGCGAAGGCGTTGCCGGCTCCTTGGATTCGTTCCCGCCCCGTGTTCTCCGTGCCTCCGTGAGAGGCAATCATCCTGGGCTTGCCTCGACTCACCGGCCTTGGACTCCGATGGGAAACGGCATCGCCATTGTGGACCCGAAACCCCTACCCAGCATCGAGCCACTCCTGTCACCGCCGGGCGCAAAAGCCGGGCTAACGTCCACTCGTCCACCGGAATTTTTGGATGCGTCGGCCGCCAATGTCGCCGACGTAGATGTCGCCACCGGGCGAGAGCGCGACGTCATGGGCCATCATGAACTGGCCGTCGTAGTTTCCCCATCGGCCAAACTTCGCCAGAACCTTGCCCTCGAGGGTCAGCACGGCCAGGCCCGAACGGTTGGGCGGGGCCGACGGCTGTTCACCGCCGTCCGCGACATAAAGTCGTTGGTCCTTCCCGATGCGCACGCCACACGGACGACCCATCGCCGGGTCCTTCCATTGCGCCAGGAAGCGCCCCTCGGCGCTGAAAACCTGGATCCGGTCATTCTCGCGGTCCGCGACATAGACCCTTCCGGATCGGTCCAGGGTGATGCCGTGAGGCACGTCAAACTGTCCGGGCCCCGTCCCTTTGCTGCCCCATTGGAGCTGGAATTTCCCCTCGGCGGAGAACTGGACCACGCGACTGTTCACATATCCGTCGCTGACGTAGAACGAGCCATCCGGCGACACCGCGACGTCCGTCGGCTTGTTGAAGTGCGTTTCGTCGTTGCCCCCGGTGCCGCGGACACCCCAAGCGCGGAGGAGGGTGCCATCACGTCCGTATTCAAAGACCTGATGAAGCCCCACGTCGGTCAGCCAGACATGGTCCCGATGGTCCACGAAGAGACCGTGGGGGAGTAGGAAGGTCCCCGCCCCCCATCGGTCCACCAACCGGCCCGTCCGGGCGTCGAACACCCACACGGCCGCCTCCGCGATGGGTCCGGCCTTGGCCGGATCCTCCAGCCAAGGGCGATTGCCGCGATGAAACACAAAGACGGCGCCGCGCGAATCACAGCCGATTCCAGCCACCTGGCCCAGGACATCCCCCTCCGGCAATCGGGGCCAGCCATGCACCACCCGGAGATCCGCCGCGCGGGCGCAGGCCATCACGGCAAACGCGAAGATCAGGCCACGGAGAGATGTCATCGTGCCGCGGATCACGAACGGGCTTCTGAACACGGCACGGTTCGACGCGGAGTGCTGTCTCATCGGGATCATGGGCATGATGTCTGCCTGATCATCGGGCGGCTGACCATCCGAATCGGGATCGGCTGCCGTCCCCTGTTTCTCCGAAGGGACAAGCTCGGACTCCGTACGGCAACGCCCCTGGGGTGGACATCGCTGTCCGTTGCAGCCGAGCCTGATTCGAAGATCGTGATCTGATCTCGGAGGGCTTGGAGGTTCCGTAAAACACCCCGAAACGGCTCCGCAAGGTCGGAGCATCAATGGGTTGGGCGGCGAGATTGGCCCCGTTTTCGCTGCGTGCACTCTTGGGGATGGCTCCATCCGATCTGGTCCTCCCCGTGTTCCAAAAGGAATAGATCGGTCCGGCCTCCTCGCATAGGCTTCCGGCGATGCACCCCCGATTCGCAACACCGGCTGTCGACTGGAACCCTAGCGACCTGCTTCGAGGAATCGCGGCGATGTTCCTGAGCGGGGCCATGGCCCTCCAAGCCGCCGACCCGGCACCCAAGAGTTATCCGGAGTTGCCTAGCGAAACCCCGGCAACGTTCGTGCCTGTGACGAACCGTTTCGACTTCGTGCGTCGCACCGTGATGATACCGATGCGGGACGGCGTGAAACTTTCGACGGAAATACTCGTGCCGCAGTCCGCGAAAGGAGCGCCGATATTGCTCACCCGCACGCCGTACAACGCGAAGAAGCTGACGAGCCACGCTGAGAGCGGGCATCTGGGACGGGTTCTTCACGGCTACGACAATGCAACGGAAGTGGTTCTCGACGGCGGCTACATCCGGGTGGTCCAAGACATCCGCGGAAAACACGGGTCGGAAGGGGATTATATCATGAACCGCCCGATGCGCGGGCCTTGGAATCCGACCCCGGTGGACCATGCCACGGACACCTACGACACGATCGATTGGCTCGTGAAGAACGTTCCCGAGAGCAATGGCCGCGTGGGTATCCTGGGCATCTCCTACGACGGTTACCTGTCGCTGACGTGCCTCTTCAATCCACATCCGGCTTTGAAGGTGGCGGTGCCGATGAATCCGATGGTGGACGGTTGGCGGGGCGACGACTGGTTCCACCATGGAGCCTTCCGGCAAATGAACCTGTCATACATGTATGACCAGCAGGCGACACGGAAGTCCGAGGAACTCTGGTGGCGGAATCATCGCGACGAGTACGACGCGTTCCTGGCGGCGGGTTCGGCAGGTGAAATGGGGCGCACACACGGTTTGGAACAAACCGGCTTCTGGCGGAAAGTGCTCGAGCACCCGGACTACGATGCATTCTGGCGACAACAGGCGATGGATCGACTTTTGGCTGCGGAGCCCCTTCGGGTGCCAGTCATGCTGGTCCACAGTCTGTGGGATCAGGAAGACATCTACGGTGACATCGCGGTCTACAAGGCGATCAAACCGAAGGATGCGGCGAACGACCGGGTATTCCTCGTGCTGGGGCCATGGCATCATGGGCAAGCGATCGACGAAGGCAGCAAACTCGGGGCCCTGCGATTTCCCGAGGATACGTCCCTGCGTTTCCGACGGGAGTTTCTTCTTCCTTTCCTGAACCAATACCTGAAGGAGGGGGCTCCGAAGGCCGACGTGCCGCCGGTCTTGGCCTATGAAACCGGAGCGAATCTGTGGCACCGATTGAATTCCTGGCCGTCCGCCCCGGCAGCCGATCGCACGGTCAAGGCCACTCCGCTCTATTTGAAGTCCGGCCGAAAACTCGGTTTCAGCGCGCCCGCGCCCGGTGATTCCCCGTTCGAGGAATACGATTCCGATCCCTCCAAGCCGGTTCCGTTCAGAGCCCGTCCGATTCTTCCGGTCGGGTACAGCGACGAACTGACATGGCCGGACTGGTTGGTGGACGATCAACGGGAAGCGGCCAGTCGAACCGACGTGGCCACGTTCGTCTCCGATACCCTTCAGGCACCGGTTCAGATCAGCGGAGAGCCCATGGCGAATCTCGTCGCGTCGACCACGGGGACCGATTCGGACTGGGTGGTCAAGCTCATCGATGTCTATCCCGACGAGGTGGCCACTGAACCGAAAATGGGGGGGTACCAGTTGATGGTGTCGGCGGATATCTTCCGCGGACGCTTTCGCGAAGGCCCAGAAGTCTCGAAGCCCCTGCGTCCAGGCGAACCGCTGACGTATCGGTTTGGTTTGCCGACGGCCAATCACATGTTCCTTCCAGGACACCGAATCATGGTTCAGGTGCAGTCGTCGTGGTTCCCCTTGTACGACCGCAACCCGCAGACGTTCGTGACGAACATCTTCTGGGCGAAACCCGGCGACTTTCGGAAAGCGACGCAACGCATCCACCATTCGCCCGACCACTCGAGTTATGTGGAGTTGCCGCTGCAGGTGAAACGGTGACACGGACTCTCCAGAACGGTTCCCGGCCGCGGCCGAGTCATCTTGGCCGTGAACCCTTTCGTTCGAGGAAACTCCGGACCGTCTGGTTGAACCACTCCGGATCCTCTGAATTGACGTCGTGGCCTGCACCCGGAAAGACGGCCCACTGCCCATGGGTCAGGCTGTGGTAGTTTTCCATGCGATGTTCACTGCGGATGAGGCCCCGGTCGGAAGAGGTGATGAGCACCGGCGCTTGGATTCCGGCCAACGCCTTGGGTCTGATGTGGGGCTCGGTCAACATCATGTGGTGCAGCTTCCATTTGCACCGGCCTTGAGGCGTCTTTCGCTGCTCAAGTGTCAGACCGTTCAGGGTCGCCCGCATCCCCTCCAACGCATCACTTTTCACTCCCTCCGGATAGGTATTGCCCCCAGCTGCCACAACCTTTCGGACCTTCGTGGGATGGCTGATCGCCAGAAGCAGCACCTCGATGCCTCCGTCGCTGTGACCCACCACATCGACCGGGCCCTTCCCCAGAAGGTCCACGAGGGCCGCAAGATCATCGGTCATCAGTTCATAGGTCACCGGACCCGGGCTATCGGCCGACTTCCCATGGTCGCGGCTGTCCATGGCGATGACCAGGTGGTCCTTGCGGAATTCGTCCAACTGGAACCGCATTTCCGCGATGCTTTCCCCGTTGCCGTGAATCAGGAGCAGGGGCGTGCCTTGGCCGTAGACCTCGTAGTAAAGCCGCAGCCCATCGTGCTCGAACCAGTGGGCGGCCTCCGGATTTGACCCATACGGAGTCTTCGGTTGCTTCGGAGCCTCAGCCCAAACGATGGCAGCAGCAGCAAAGACTCCAAGAATGCGACGAATGGCGGGGCTCATGGGCAACTTTTCAAGGCTATTGGGAAGGCCCCCAGGATGAAAGGGATGCCCAGCCAACTGCCGGAGAGTGTCCAAGGAGACTGGGTCAGAGGGAGTACTTTCCGAGCACTTCAGGCCACCGGTTCTCGGGTGGCGCTGGAGGCTCGTCGACGACCCAGAACGGACGGCCCGGGTGGTGGATGATGCTCACGGTCTTGCGAAGCGTGGGGGCGATGGCCCAACTGCGGCCCTTAACGTCCACCGGGTTGTCCGTGTTGCGCCGGCGGCGGTTGTCGAGCGCGAGGTGCAGGTCGAACGGTACCGCGCTGGGGACGGGCTGCATTGCCGTCATGCCATCCGGCAAAGCACTATCCCATCGGTCGTTCGGCTTGGCCTGCGGGCTGGGCGCGACGAGATGGCTGACGCCCAGGGCGGTCAGGGCCCGCTGGAACTCGCTCTTGGGATCGCGTCCCCCGGCCGTGGACTCGTGGCCAACGAGGGCCAGGCCGTCGGTGTCGAGGGCCATGGGAAGGCCCATGCGGAGGAAGACGGCGCGGAAGTGCTGGAAGGGGGCCCAGGTGGTGTCGGAGGGGACAAAGGTGGAGGAGACGTATTTACGCG
>JBJSZF010000589.1:0-5985 GCA_046090125.1 Verrucomicrobiota bacterium | reverse complement strand
GTCATCACCGGCGGGCCCGGCGTGGGGAAGACCACCCTCCTGCGAACCCTCATCGCGCTTCTCCTGCGCCACAACGTGCGCATCGTGCTGGCCGCCCCGACCGGGCGCGCCGCGCGGCGCTTGTCTGAGGCGACCGGCCAGCCTGCGTCCACGCTGCATCGGATCCTCGAGTTCCAGCCCGGGGGCTGTGGCTTTGCCCGCAACCCTTCCCAGCCGCTGGCCGCCGACCTCCTCGTGATCGACGAGTGCTCGATGGTGGACGTCCCGCTGCTGCACGCCACGCTGCGCGCCCTGCCCCGCACCGCCGCGCTCTGGCTCGTGGGCGACGCCGACCAACTCCCGTCCGTCGGGCCCGGCACCGTCCTTCACGACCTGATCGAGTCCGGCGGCCTTCCCGTCGCGCGGCTCGTGGAGGTGTTCCGGCAAGACGCCGCCAGCCGCATCATCACGAATGCTCATCGGATCAATCAGGGGCTCGTCCCCGACCTCGCCCGGCCCGCCGACCTGTCGGACTTCTACTGGATCGAGCGGGAGGAGCCCGAGCGCCTCCTGGAGACGCTGGTGGAGGTGGTGCGCGACCGCATCCCGGCGCGCTTCGGGCTGGATCCGATCCGGGACATCCAGGTGCTGACGCCGCAGAACCGGGGCTCGCTGGGCGTCCGAGAACTCAACCGGGTGCTCCAGCACGCCCTGAACCCGCCTCGCGAGCCCGACGTGGCCGTCCAACGGTTCGGGACGGACTTCCGGCCCGGGGACAAGGTCCTGCAAACGCGGAACAACTACGACAAGGACGTGTTCAACGGGGACATCGGGCGCATCACGGCCATCGACGGCGTCGAGCAGGAGGTGGAGGTGGACTTTGATGGGCGGTTGGCACGGTACGAGTTTGGGGAGCTGGACGAGCTGGTGCTGGCGTATGCGACGACGGTTCACAAGAGCCAGGGCTCGGAGTTTCCCGCCGTCGTGGTGCCGTTGGCGTCGCAACAGTTCCTTCTCCTGCAGCGCAACCTGCTTTACACGGCCGTCACCCGGGCCAGGCGGCTGGTCGTGCTGATCGGACAGGCCCGGGCGCTCCAGCGCGCGGTGCAAAACAACCACGTGGAACGGCGCTGGAGCGGCCTGCTGGCCCGGCTCCGGCCCGCGTCCCCCTGAGCCAACACCGGTCATCCTTTACAACATCTGCTGAGGGACGGGCAGCGGCGACGTCCGGAGCCCCACGCAACGGCCTGCCACTGCAATGTCACAACGGGTCCCTCGACGGCCGTCTCGAAGGCCCGGTAGCCTCGCGCCAGGCATCCATGGCAAGGCAATCCCCGCAGCGCGCCCCCGACGAGGTGTTCTTCAACCGCGAGTTGTCGTGGCTGGAGTTCAACCGTCGTGTGCTGGGCGAGGCCCGCTCCGCCGGCGTGCCGTGGCTGGAACGGCTCAAGTTCTTCTGCATCGCCCACTCGAACCTGGACGAGTTCTTCGAGGTGCGCGTGGCGGGGTTGCGGCAGGAAAAGGAGTCGGGGCGCGGCGGTCGGTCGCCGGATGGACGGACGGCGGGGGAGACGCTGGAGGCGGTGGCGGCGTCGGTGCGGGCGCTGTTGCGGGAGGCGCGGGATGGCTGGCGGGACGAGCTGGTGCCGGGGCTGGCCCGGGCGGGCATCCGGTTCCTGCATCCGGCGGCGCTGGGGGACGCGGCGCGGTCGTGGCTGGCGGCGTATTACCGCGAGCGGGTGCACCCGGTGCTGACGCCGTTGGCGGTGGACCCGTCGCATCCGTTCCCGCAGGTGCTGAACAAGAGCGAGAACCTGATCACGCGGGCGACGTCGCGCGTGGGGGGGGAGTTGCGGCGACGACTGGTGATCGTGCAGGTGCCACGCGTCCTGCCGGCCGTGGTCGAGCTGCCGTCCGCCGAGGGCCGCATGGACTTCGTGTTCCTCGCGGACGTGATCGGCGCGCACCTGGGCGAGTTGTTCCCGGGGACGGAACTGGAGGCTCCCTCGGCATTCCGGGTGACGCGAAACGGGGAGCTGTACATCGACGAGGAGGAGACGGGGAGCCTGCTGGACGCGGTGGAGGCGGAGCTGGACAACCGGAGGAAGGGGGAGGCGGTACGGCTGGAGGTGAGCGCGAGCTGCCCCGTGGAGATCCAGGAGGAGCTGTTGGGCAGGCTGGGCCTGGACCCCAAGGACCCGTACGTGACCGAGGGTCCGCTCAACCCGGCGCGGCTGATGTCCGTGTGCGCCGGGGAGCACTCGCCTGCGTTGCGGGAGCCCGCATTCGTGGCGCGGGAGGCGGAGGGCCTGGGCGGGCGCGAGGACCTGTTCGCCGCCATCCGGGAACGCGACCGGCTGCTGCACCACCCGTATGAGAGCTTCGAGACGGTGGTGCGCTTCCTGGAGCAGGCGGCGTCGGACCCTCGGGTGCTGGCGATCAAGCAAACGTTGTATCGGACGGGGGGCGACCCGCGGGTCGTGGGCGCGTTGATGAGCGCGGTGCGCAACGGGAAGCAGGTGACGGCCGTCGTGGAGCTGAAGGCGCGCTTTGACGAGGCGAACAACATCCGGTGGGCGCGGGCGCTGGAGGAGGCGGGCGTGCACGTCGTGTATGGGGTGGTCGGCTACAAGATTCATTGCAAGGCGGCCCTGGTGGTGCGGCGGGAGGACGAGGGCATCCGCCGCTACGTGCACTTGTCCACGGGCAACTACAACGCTTCCACGGCGCGCACCTACACGGACCTGGGCCTTCTGACGGCGCGGGCCGAGTTCGGGGAGGATGTTTCGGACTTGTTCAACCTGTTGACGGGCCTTTGCCGCTTCCAGGGAACGCGCCGCCTGCTGGTGGCCCCGTACCAGATGGCCGAGCGGTTGGTGGAGATGATGGACCGCGAGGCGGCCCACGCGCGGGCCGGGATGCCGGCGCGGATTGTCGCCAAGATGAACTCGCTGGTGGACCCGGACGTGATCGAGGCCCTGTACCGGGCGTCGCGGGCGGGCGTCGAGGTGGACTTGATCGTGCGGGGGATTTGCTGCCTGCGGCCCGGGGTCGAGGGCATGAGCGCGACGATACGGGTGCGGAGCATCGTGGACCGCTTCCTGGAGCATGGGCGAGTGTGGTCGTTCGCCAACGGCGGGCGGCCGGAGGTGTGGATGGCGAGCGCGGACTGGATGCCGCGCAACCTGCACAAGCGGATCGAGGCGGCGTTCCCCGTGGAGGACGGCCGGCTGCGGGAGCGGGTGGAGGAGGAGATCCTGGGGAGGCAGTTGCTGGACACGGCCAAGGCGCGGCTGCTCCAGCCGGACGGCCGCTACCTGCCGGCGGCACGACGGCCCGGGACGCCCGCGCGACGGAGCCAACTGGAGTTCATGGAACTCGCCACGCGCCGCGAAACCGTGCAGGGAAAGGCAAGGCATCCGCCACGCATGACACCGGGGCGGCGGCCAGCGCCATCGACATGACGACAAGGAAGTGCTGGGTGACCGGGGCGGGCGGATTGATCGGAAACGCCCTGATGACAAGCCCGTGGCGTGCACGGGGCTGGGAGGCCGTGGGCCTCGACCGGTCCGCCCTGGACCTCACGGACGAGACGACGGTCTCGCGGCGCTTTACGGTGGAGCGTCCCGATGCCGTCATTCACTGCGCGGCGATGAGCCGTTCCCCGGCATGCGAGCGGGATCCCGTACGAGCCCGGCTGACCAACGTGGAGGTGACCGGTCACCTTGCACGGATCTTCGCGGGCCTTCCCATGGTGTTCTTGTCCACCGACCTCGTGTTCGACGGAACACGCGCTCCCTACCGGGAGGATGCCTCGCCCCGGCCGTTGTCGGTGTATGCACGGAGCAAGGCGGAGGCGGAGGAACGGGTCTTGGAGGATCCCGCACACCTGGTCGTGCGCACGTCGCTGAACCATGGGACATCCCCGACGCGGGACCGGGGTTTCAACGAGGAGATGGAACGGGCGTGGTCGGAGGGCAGGAGCCTCTCGCTGTTCGTGGACGAGTACCGTTGCCCGATCGGCGCGGAGGTGACGGCGCGGGCGCTGTGGCGGCTGCTGGAGGTGGAGGCGCGCGGGATCGTCCACGTGGCCGGCACGGAACGGTTGTCGCGCTGGGACATTGGATGCCTCCTGGCGGGGACGGATGCTCGGAGGCACTCGTTGATGAGCCAAGGATCCCTCAAGGACTTCCAAGGCGCGCCCAGGGCGCCGGACACGACCTTGGACGTGAGCCGCGCGGAGGCGTTGATGGGGTGGGAGCTTCCCAGGTACTCGGAGTGGTTGGGCCAGGCACGGTGAACACGGAGGACACCCACGCAACGCAGGAGGCCGTGGCGGGCGCAGGCCGACGTTATCGTGGCCGGATGGCGCCGTCGCCCACGGGCTACCTGCACGTGGGCCACGCGCGGACATTTTGGACGGCGTGGCGGCGCGCGCGCGAGGCGGGCGGGACGCTGGTGCTGCGCAATGACGACCTCGACGCCGGGCGCGCGCGGCCCGAGTTCGTCGAGGCATTCCTGGAAGACCTAGCCTGGCTGGGCCTGAATTGGGACGAGGGACCCTTCGCGCAGTCGGGCAGGATGACGCTGTACGAGGACGCCCTTCGGCGCTTGAAGGAGGGGGGCTGGGTATATCCCTGCCAATGCTCGCGTCGGGACGTGATGTTGGCGTTGGCCGCGCCCCATGCGGGGGAGGATGAACCCCTCTATCCGGGCACCTGTCGTGGCAAGGCCATCGAGGATCCGGAGCTGAGGCGGGTCAGTTGGCGGATGCGAGTGGCGGCCGGGGCGGTGGTGGAGTTCGAGGATGGCGCCCAGGGGCGGCAACGGTTCGTGGCGGGGAGCGACTTCGGGGACTTCGTCGTCTGGCGACCAGACGGCCTGCCCAGCTACCAACTCGCGTGCATGGTGGACGACGCTGGGATGGGCATGACGGAGGTGGTGCGCGGGGAGGACTTGCTGGCAAGCACGGCGCGCCAACTCCTGCTTTACCGGGCCCTCGGCTGCAAGGAGCCCCGGTTCCATCACTGTCCCTTGGTTCGCGACAGCCAGGGACGGAGACTGGCCAAGCGCCACGATGCGCTGTCGGTCCGGGAACTGCGGAGGGCAGGTTTGAGCGCGGCAGACATCCTGCACGGCGTCGCAGGCGGGTTAAGAACACAGGCACCTTGAAGCAGGCCCTCTCCCCGGGCAACCCGCCGAAGGCCATGCATGGTCCGGTGGGCGAGGATCGGCCGACCCGCGTCACCCCTCCCCCCAGGATACCCGCTGCGGATCGGCCCCAGATCGCAAGAGGCCTTGGCGTGCTCGGCAAGGATGCGGAAGGGTTCAAGCTACGCGGGTGTCTTGGCTACGCCGAGGCTGCAGATGGAATCGGTCGCGGTTGAACGACCCCGGCGATTCCTCTGCCCCAACTCAACCGCGTCCAGGGTGGCCTACGACCATTGCTGCGATCGGCACTTTGATGGCCGCGAGAAGCCCGGCGAATTGCTGGAGGCTTGCGGGGGAGCAAGCCATCCGGACAATGTCCGCCATGCGAGATGAAGAATCCACGGAGACGCGGTCGGGGGAAATGGGCCGATGGATCTTCAAGCTGGGGCCCTTCGTATTCTGTCTGACGCCGGGCATATTGCTTGCAATGTTTGTCCTAGCGTCAGGCCTCGCCCTCACCACGCTTTCATTGCTCAAGATTTGGCGAGTCACGCCGGACAACTTTCTACCCGTGATCCGGATCAGTTGGCTCGACATGATCCAGGCACGGATGTTGGCGGCGTCGGCAAGGGAACACCTTGCGGCGGGACGCCTCCGTGAGGCAGCCCATGCCTGGCGGGGGGCCGTGGCCAATCAACCGACCCTCCTGCCCGTGCTAAGGGAATGGGTGCAGGCGGCGGCGACGGCAGATGAACGCTTTCTTGAAGACGGAGGCGCCCCCCTGAACCAAGCCGTGATGCTCCTGCACCTCGGCGGCACCAACCTGCTGGACCGGGAGCTGACCATGCGGCTCCT
>JBJSZF010000588.1:0-3390 GCA_046090125.1 Verrucomicrobiota bacterium | reverse complement strand
GGTCGGTGAGCGCGGCGAGGTGGGCGGCGGCGGTGATGAGGACGGAAGACTCGATCATGCAGCCGCCCACCTCGCCGCGCTCACCGACCACCTCGACCTCGACGGCAACGTCCTCATCACCAACGACCCCTACCAAGGCGTCCGCAACGTCGGCGGAAGCCTGACGTTCGAGGGGGTCGAGGACGCCTGGGGATTGCGCGTGCAACGACGACCCAGCGCACTCAGGGCCTAAGCCGACCGATCCCGCTGAATCGGCCCGGCGAAGCTCCAGGCAGCCCAGGTCCGCGCGCGCACCGTCGATGCATGGCGGAGCCAAGCGCTGCCCCGATCACCCTCCGTACCCCAAAAGGTGCCGGACCCGGCCGCATCCCGTGCCGAGACGCCAACGTCCGCCTCCGCGGGATCCCGCGTCCGGGTGGCTGCCGACGTGGTTTCACCCGTTCAAAAACACCGAAATCCAGCGGAAAAACACCCTGTGAACAACTCGTGAAGAACCGGGAACATGTTTCGCTCGTTCCCTGGGATGGGCTCGCCTAAAAGCCTCGCCCGCCATCCGGCGCATGGCTTCGGAACCGTTCCAAAAGGCCCTCCGGACAGCGGCAACATTTAGTGTTTAAATCATTGTATTTCAGGGCTTTGCAAAACCACGAGGGGAGCCGTACCTCCCGCGTCGCACCCGTCTGCCCGCCTCGGGTTTGCGCCGCAAACGTTTGGAAACCCGTCGGTTACAACCCCGCTTCACACGTCGCGTGAATAAACTCTTGTCTTCCCCCCCCGCCTCCCAACCCTTGCCCCACCACATGTCGCCATCCGCCGAAGCCATCTGGACCGCCGCGCAAAGCCTCCTGCGCGGCATGTTGAAGGCCGAGATCTTTGCCCTCTGGTTCTCGCCCGTCCGCGCGGGACGCATCGAGGGCGATGCCATCGAGCTGATCGTTGCTGACGACTTCTGCGAGGTCTGGCTCCGTGACAACTACCACGAGCTCCTTCGTTCCGTCGTCAGCCGGGCCGCCGTTCGCCCCATGCAGGTGACGTTCGTCGTGGACACGTCGAATCCCATCGCCCATCCGCCCGCGCAGCAGCCGCCCCCGGGTGCGGAAACGGCGGCGCACCTTCCTGCGGAGCCCGCGCGAACGACCGCAACGCAGGAAACCGAGACCGCCCGGGTCGTCGAGCCCCCGTTCAACCCGCAGAACTCCTTCGAAACCTTCATCGTCGGAAACAACAACCAGTTCGCCCACAGCGCGGCGCTCGCCGTCGCCCAAAGCCCCGGACGCGCCTTCAACCCCCTCTTCCTCTTCGGCGGCGTCGGCCTCGGCAAGACCCACCTCCTCCACGCCATCGGCAACCACGTCCTCGCCTCCAAGCGCAACGCCAAGGTCGCCTACCTGAGCTGCGAGAAGTTCACCAACGAGTTCATCGACGCCCTCCAAACCCACTCCGTCGTCAAGTTCCGCCGCCGCTACCGCCAGCTCGACGTCATCCTCGTCGATGACATCCAGTTCCTCGCGGGCAAGGAGCGCATCCAGGAGGAGTTCTTCCATACCTTCAACGCCCTCCACGAGGCCCGGAAGCAGATCGTCCTCACGTGCGACCGCCCGGCCAACGAGATTCAGGGCCTCGAGCAACGCCTCATCTCCCGCTTCGAGTGGGGCCAGACCGCCGACGTCCAGCCCCCCGACGTCGAAACCCGCCTCGCCATCCTCCGCGCCCGCGAGAAGTCCCTCGGCTCCCATCTCCCGCCCGAGATCACCAACTTCCTCGCCACCCGCATCCGCACCAACGTCCGGCGCCTCGAGGGAGCCTTCACCCGCGTCGCCGCCTACGCCCAGCTCACCGGACGCCCCCTCACCCTCGAGACCGTCGAGTCCCTCCTGCGCGAAATCCTCCAGGAGGAGGGCCGCCAGGCCGTCACCATCGACTTCATCCAGAAGCGCGTCGCCGAGCACTACGACATCCGCCTCGCCGACATGACCTCCAAGCGCCGCCCCGAAAACATCGCCTTCCCGCGCCAGGTGGCCATGTACCTCGCCCGCCAGCTCACGGAATCCTCCCTTGCCTCCATTGGCGACGCCTTCGGAGGACGCGATCACGGCACCGTCATGCACGCCTGTCGCCAGGTGAAGGATCGCATGGAGGTGGACGCCAACGTCCGCCAGGCCGTCAGCTACCTCGAAAAGCAACTGCAACGCTAAGGCCGCCGCCCTGCGGCCCCGGCTCGCACCTCCCCATGCCCCCGTCGCGCCGGACATCTCCCCTTCTCGCCCTCGCACGGCTCGTCGGGCTCGTGGCGCTGCTTCACCTCCAAGCGGCCAACCCGCCCGCCGCCCCCGCCAAGTCCGACCTGTTCCCGCCCGAGCGGTGGCACAACCACGGCTCGTGCATCATCCAGTTGCCTGACGGCCAGTTGCTCGCCGTTTGGTTCCATGGCTCGGGCGAACGCAAGGCCGACGACGTGCGCATCGAGGGCTCCCGCCGCATCCGCGGCAAGTGGGGCCCGCGCATGACGATGGCCGATACCCCCGGCTATCCCGACACCAACCCCAGCCTCTTCCTCGATTCCCGCCAGCGGCTGTGGCTCGTCTATCCCACCATCCTGGCCAACCTCTGGGAATCCGCCCTGCTCAAGGCCCACGTGTCCTCGGATTACCAAGGCAAGGGCGTCCCGCGGTGGGACCGGCAGGAGGTCCTTCACGTCACCCCGGGACCCGAATTCGACCGCGAGGTCGCCCGCGTGCTTCCCTCACTGGAACAATCCGCCAAGGCCGCCCACTGGTCCCCCAACACGCGGCGCGAGGTCCAGGAATACCTCGAAGCCTTCCAGTCCCACACGACCAACCGCCTGTATCGACGCCTCGGCTGGATGACCCGCGCCCATCCCCAGGTGCTGCCGGGGCCGACGTCGTCCGGCCGCATCCTGATGCCCCTCTACCACGACGGGTTCTCCGCCTCGCTCGTGGCCCTCAGCGACGATGGCGGAGCCCATTGGACCACCAGCAACCCGCTCATCGGCGGCGGCAACATCCAACCCTCCATCGTCCAGGGCCGCTCCGGCCAGCTCGTCGCCTACATGCGCGACAACGGCCCGCCACCCAAGCGCCTCATGCAGGCCACGTC
Source organism: Verrucomicrobiota bacterium (assembly GCA_046090125.1). Classification (GTDB taxonomy): domain Bacteria; phylum Verrucomicrobiota; class Verrucomicrobiia; order Limisphaerales; family UBA9464; genus UBA6176. The sequence goes on along the minus strand of JBJSZF010000588.1, from coordinate 273 downwards.
CACCGACGCCGGAGCCACGTGGGGCGACGTCACCGACTCCCCCATCCCCAATCCCGGTTCCGGAGCCGAGGTCATCCGCCTGCGGGACGGCTCATGGCTCTTCGTGGGCAACGACACGGAGGACGGCCGTCACCGCCTGTCCCTCTGGCTTTCCATGGACGACGGCCGCACCTGGCCCTTCCGCCGTGCCCTCGAGGAGGCACCGGACGGTTCCTTCTCCTACCCCAGCATCCTCGAGGGCACGCCGGAAGGGCCAAGTGCGGCCGTCGTCCT
>JBJSZF010000587.1:0-1293 GCA_046090125.1 Verrucomicrobiota bacterium | reverse complement strand
ACCTTCGTGGGAATCGTCCCGTACTTGCCGCGCACCTCCTGCAACGCGTCCGGCTTGGGATCGAACGAGTCGTGGTGCGAGAGCCCGCCGCCCAGGAACACCAGCAGGACCGAGCGCGCCCGCGCCCTCCGCAGGCCCGGGGACGCCGAGGCCGACGACGAAGCCGCGCCCGCCTTCTCGGCCGCCATCATCGACGCCAACGACAGTCCCAGCGGCCCCACCGCGCCCAGGCGGAGGAAGTCCCGTCGCCGCAGCCCGTCGCAACGCCCGCGCGGCTGTCCAAACGTGATGTCGATCATCGGTTCAATGGTTGAAGTTGAATTCCTTGGAGTTGAGCAACGCCCACGCCACGTCCCGCAGCGCATCCTCGCGCGGCACCCCCTCCAGCGTCGGCAGGATGGCTGCCAGCTCCGACGACGTCGGCCGCCGCCCCAGGGCCACGCGATACAGTTCCGAGACGGCCTCCCCCAGATCGCCCTTGCGCCGTGCCAGCCGGTGCACCAGCCCCTCAAGGTCCGACAACCGCCGCATCGTCTCGCCCGCGTTCTGCAAGTGCAGCAACTGCGGCAGCGTCACCTCGCCCTTCCGCTCGCACGCGCACGCCGTCACGCGGTCGCTACGGCCAAACAACGAAAGGAAGTAGCTCCCCGTCTGCGGCTCCGGGAGCTGGATCGCGCGCACCCCCACCGGCTGCCCGTCAAACCGCTCCGGCACGCCCGTCACCACCGCCACCGCGTCCGCCAACACCTCGGCCGGCAACCGCCGCGCCAGGTAGTGCGAGTGAAACCGCCGGTCCGACTCGTTCCCCTTCACCGTCGCCGAAGACAACTGGTACGCGCGCGACGTCATCACCAGCCGCATCACGTGCCGAAGGTCGTGGCCGGACGACCGCAGCTCGCGCGCCAGCAGCGCCATCAAGGCCGGGTTCGACGGGGGGTTGCTCGCCCGCAGGTCGTCCACCGGCTCCACCAGACCCGCGCCCATGAAGTGCCGCCACAGCCGGTTGGCCATCGACTCCGCGAACAACGGGTTGTTCGTCGAGGTGATCCACGCCGCCAGTTCCTCCCGAGCGTCCCCGCCCGGACGCCATGTCATCGCCGAGCGATCCAACGGCCGCGCCTCCACCGTCTCCCGCGTCCGCGGCTGCACCGTGGAAGGCGGACGCCGGTCCAGCCCCTCCACCTCGCGCTTCCACCGCGCGTGCTCCCGCCGACGCTCCTCCAGTTCGCGCGCCCTCGGATCCTTGCCCGACGCGTCCGTCGCGTCCGCCGCAAGCAGCAGCGAATGCGCCTC
>JBJSZF010000586.1:0-7011 GCA_046090125.1 Verrucomicrobiota bacterium | reverse complement strand
AGGAGGCCAGCCATGGGGTGATCGTCACGCCCATGGAGGGCTCCGTGCCTGTCACCCCGGGCTCCCGCATCCGCGTCGAAGGTGTCGCCGAATCCGACGGGCCGCTGCGACGCATCCGGCCCGTCCGCATCACCCCACGCGGGACCCTGGGGCTTCCCGAGCCCCGATCCGTCTCGTTCGCCCAACTCAAGCAAGCCGACGTCGAATTCGCGCGCGTGGCGGTCGAGGGAACCGTCCTCGCCACGTCGCCCGTCGAAGGTCCCAGGGACGTCACCAAGCCCGACGCCCTCGTGGTGCTGTCCACGCCCGATGGGATCGTGGCGCTTCAGGTCCAACCGCGTTCGCCCGCCCTGGAACTGGCTCCCATGAGCGGCAGGCACGTCCGGGCCTCGGGCATCGCCTCCCCCGTAGTCGATCCCATTGGGCGCGTCATCGACGTCGCCGTGATCGTCACCCCCCTGGATGCCATCCACGCGACGCCCAATAAGACGGCCTTGCCTGAGGTACCCGTGACGACCATCCAAGAAGCCTCGATGGCGCAGTCCTCCGACCCCACCAACACCCTGCGCATCCAAGGGATCGTGACCGCCATGCCGGCCCGGAACGCGATCTTCGTCCAGGACGCCTCGGGAGCTATGATGGTCCGCAGCACCCACCCCATCGCCGCCCAACCCGGCGACCGCGTGGAGGCCGAGGGCGTGCCCCGCCGGGAAATGGTCCTCGGCGGCGCCGTCTCCCTCGAGGCAGGCGTGACGGTGGCCCTCCATGCGACGCACCTGAAAACAGGGCCGCCAGGCGACCTTCCTCAGGCGGCACGCGTGGGCTGGGATGACCTTGACCACAATGCGGTGAACTTTCTCCGCATCGAGGTCGATGCGCTTGTCCTCGCATCCGCACGGCTCGGGGACCCCACCCACTTCCGGGTATCGCTCCGTTGCGGCCAGCTCCTGCTGGACGCGCTGGGCACCCATCCGGACCCCAAGGCTCCCTTGCCCGCCGCTCGCAGCCGCATCCTTGTCCGCGGCGTCCTCGACCAACGCAGCCAGCCCGACACCCAATACCAGCCTCTCCGCGTCCACGTGGCTCGGCTCGAGGACATCGTGGTCGTGGCGCCCCCACCCAGCGACCCGGCCCGCATCCTGGCGTGGGTCGCGGGCATCGTCGCCGCGCTCGGGCTCCTGTCCCTTGCCTGGGCGTTCACCCTGCGTCGCGGCGTTCGGCTGCGCACCGCCCAACTCGCCGCAGCCAACGCATCCCTCGCCGCCGCCAGCCGCGCCCGGGCCGACTTCCTAGCCCACATGAGCCACGAGGTCCGCACCCCCGTCCATGCCATGAACGGCCTCCTCCAACTCCTCGCGCGCCGCCCGGGGGAGGAGGAGTCCCGCAGCATCCTCCAACGCCTGTCCAGCGCCGCCCGCTCCCTAACACACCTCGTCAATGACGCCCTCGACCTCTCCAAGATCGACGCCGGCCAACTCGCCCTCGACCCCCAACCCTTCCACCCCAACGGCCTCCTCGACCACCTCGACGGCCTCTTCGCAACGCTCGCCCGCGAAAAGGGTCTCACCTGGCTCGTCGAACGACTCCCCGACGACGCCCCGCGCCTCGTGGGCGACTCCTTCCGCCTCCAACAAGTGCTCAGCAACCTCGCCTCCAACGCCATCAAGTTCACCCGCCACGGCCACGTCCACGTCCGCGCGTCGCTGGCACCCGCCGCCGCTCCCGCCGGCCTCCAAACCCTCTCCATCGCATGCGAGGACTCCGGCATGGGCATCGCCCCGGAATTCCTCGGCCGCCTCTTCCAGCCCTATTCCCAAGCCGATGCATCCATCCAACGCACCCACGGCGGCACCGGCCTCGGCCTGGCCATCTCGCGCCGCCTCGTCGAACGGATGGGCGGAACCCTCCACGCCGAAAGCCAGCCCGGCGTGGGCTCCATCTTCCGCGTCCAACTTCCCCTTCCCGTCCTCACCCACGCCGATGGCCCAAGCCATGGCCCGGCTGCCCACGACGCCGCCGTCCATCAACCGCCCCAAGGCCAACGCCTCGCGGGCCGCCGCATCCTCGTAGCCGACGACCACCCCACCAACCTCGGCATCCTCGAGGCCGCCATCGAACAGGAGAACGGCTGCTCCTTGCTCGTCCCCGACGGCCTCGCCGCCCTCCACGCCATCACGGAGGATCCCCGGGGCTTCGACGCCGTGGTCATGGACCTTGAAATGCCCGTCATGGACGGTCCCGAGGCCATCCGCCGCATCCGTGCCATCCCAGGGTGCGAGGGCCTGCCCATCGTGGCGTGCAGCGCCGGCATCCGCGCCAACAAACGCCAAGCCGCCCTCTCGGCAGGGGCCGACGGCTTCCTCCCCAAACCCTTCGACCTCGACGACCTCGTCCATGCATTAGTCCTCCATCTCAAGCCCCGCCCCGACGCGTCGCCACCCACGGCCCACCCCCCGCGCCCCCCCACCCCAAGCCCCACGTCGCTGGAAGGCGCACCCGCCCACCCGCCCTTGCCGCTCATCGAGGGCATCGACCCCCACGAGGCCGCCCGGCGCTTCTCCGGCTCACCCACCGTCTTCCTCCTGGGCCTCGGCCGATTCCACGCCGAGTTCTCACGGCTCCAACCCGAGCTCCAACGCGACGTCCACGACGGCCGCCGCGACGGCGTCGCCCGTCGCCTTCACGGCCTGGCCGGGGCCGCGTCAATGCTCGGCGCCACCCCCCTTGCCGTCGCCGCGTCCGACATGGAGCAACGCCTCCGACACGACGCGCCCAGAGATCCCCTGCCACCCTGGGAATCCTTCCTGCCCTTGATGCATGACCTGGCACGACTGCTCGACGCGATCGCGTCCCATGCCCATCGCCATGAGGTCGTCGAGGCCGAAGCCCCCGGCGACACGCAGGATGAACACGGGGCACGCATTGCACGAACGACGCGGTAACCCAGAACGCCAGGCCGCCCTCGTTCCACCACCACCCACCGCCCACCACCACCACCACTGTTGCTGCCGCTGGCGCTGCCACCGAGTCCGCCATCACGCATCGCATCGCAAGGCCAAGCGAGGGAGGAGCCCAGCCTGGGCAGGGCGGGGATGAACGAGCCATCGCCTCCCCCTCAGCCCTCCATCGCCAGCCCGCGCCACACCCGCAACGCCTCCGTGGCCGACCATGCCTGGGCATCGCACCCGCGTTGCGTGTGCGGCGCATCGCCATCCAGCACCTCCGGCAACTGCCCCACGCAACCCTCGTCCATCAACGCCGCCATCGACCCCATGTACGCCCGCGCCGCCGCCGTCGCCGCAGGGTTTCCCGGATACGCCCTCGCCAACGCCTCGCAAAACGATGGGAACGTCCACGTCCACGCCGTCCCGTTGTGATACGCCGGCTTCCGACGCGTGTCCTCGTCCCCCTCGTACCGGGGCCAATACGGCCGCACCGGGTCGTTCAAGAGGCGGCCATCCGCGCCGTGCACCGGCAACGGGGGCGACGTGGGAAGCGGGGCCAACGACCGCAACCCACCCGGCACCACCAAGTGTCGCCGGGCCGCCTCCACGATCCGCCGCGCCCGCTCCCCTTCCACGACCCCCAACGCCACCGCCATCACGGCATTGCTACGAAACGCATCCGACGCGGCAGCAGCCCTCGCCGGCTGGCCTGGCCCTGCCAGCAGGCAATCGGACGACCATCCGCATCGCTCCAGCCAAAACAGCCCGTGAAATGATTCCTCCGCCCGCCGCGCCAACGCCCCCCACGGCTCGCCGGTCCGTTCCCACGACGGCAATCCCAGCCGCGCCAACTGCCGCAGCAGCCGAATCCACAACGCCTGGATCTCCACCGGGTACCCCTCGCGCGGCGTCCCCGCCGGGTGGTTCGTGTCCATCCACGTGAAGTGCGACGGGCTCCACACCAGCCCGCTCTCCCCGTCCACGCGAATCCCGTTCGGCGTCCCCACCAGGTAGCCCGTCGCAATCGAGCGCAGCACCCCGGCCAACGTCCGACCCCGGCCATCGACGACCGTCCCATACAACGTCCCGGCCTCGCCCCCCAGGCGCGCCGCCAGTTCCTCCGCCACCACCCCCAGCCACAACGGCGCGTCGCTCGTGTCCCGGTTGGACGCGTCCTCGCCATGGATCGAGTTCGGCAACGTCCCGTCCTTCTCGAACCGGGCAAACGTCACCAACAGGTCGCGCACCTCCCCCAACATTCCCGCCGCCAACAAACCCCGCGCCGCAATCAACGAGTCCCGGCCCCAGTCCAGGAACCACGGGTAGCCCGCGATGACCGACCGCGTGTCGTCGCGCCGCACGACAAACCCCTGCACCGCCTGCACCCAATGCCGTCCCAGCCAGTCGTTCGCAGGCAACCCGGCCCGCTCCTGCGCCACGTGAACTTGATGCAACCGCGCCGCCACGAATCCCGGCACCACGGACGGAGCCGGGTCCTCCTCCTCCGCCGTCACCACGCAGTGCACCGCCTCCCCGGCCGCCAACGGCAACTCAAACCAACCCGGCGACCACGCATCCCCGCTCCCCGTCATGCCCCGCGTCGCCTCCACCGCATGACCCAAGCCCTCCGACCACTCTGGCTGCGCGTGGTACACCCCCGCGTCGCTCCACGCCCTCAGCCGCCGGCCTGCGCCCGGCGCAAACTCGAATCCCGGCCGCCCCTCCAACGCGCGCGTGCTCGACTCGAAGTGATGCTCCGCCGCCCCGTTCCGGCGCGTCTCCCAGTGAAAGTTCCGGTCCTCCAGGTCCAGTCGGACGGTGAGCCGCACGTCCGCGTCCAGCGGCAACGGCCGTCCCACGCCCGGATGCCCCGCCATCCGCGAGAACTGCAACACCACCGTGTTCGCCCCCTCCACCATGTCCGCCACCAACCGCAGCTCCACCGCCCGGCCGTCGCCCGCGTTGGCCACGAACCGCCACAACGCCGGCGGCCCCGGCTCAAACCCTGCCAGGTTGCCCAAGTCCAGCGGCGTGATGAATCCGTCCGCGTTGATCCACGCCCGCAGCCGCTTCGCCAACACATGGCGGTCCACCGGCACCGCCGGATGCAGGTTCGCGCCCATCAGGCAGTCGTACTTCGACGTCACCCGCCCCAGGTCGATGGCCAGGCGCGCCATCCCGCCCCGCCCGTTCGTCAGCAACGCCAACGGGCCATGAAACGTCGGCGATGGAATCCCCCGACGCGCCTGCGGCTCCGCCTCGAGCAGCAAGACATCGCCCTCCACCCTTCCCTCGCCCGCCGGCTCCAGCACCAGCCGCCATCGGCCATGCTGCCCCGCCGGCGCAAAGCACGCCACATGACGCCCGCCCGCCGCGATGGACTCCGTCACGCGCCACTTGCCCCCATTCGCCGGAACCAGCCGCGCCCGAAACGGCCGACCATGCGACGCCATCAACCAGTGCCCCGGCGGCAACGCCGTCACCCGCGTTGCGTCGGCCGCCGTCCATTCCACCACCGCCGGATAGTCGCCCGCGCCCGGCACCGTCCTCGCCAGGAAGCCCGCCGGATCCGCATCCACCGCACGCGCCACCTCCATCCACGTCTCCCCAGGCACCACCGGCGTGTCATGGCAGGCATTCATTGCTGCAAGCCCCCAGTCCGCACGCGCACGCGCCGCCACGTAGGCATCCCCCCACAACCCCCGGGGCGTGTCCGAACACGCCAGGCAATGCACGCCCCCGGGGGCCACGCGAATCTCCACCCCGGTCCCACGGGCGAACACGTCCACGGATGCCGGCCCCGGCTCGGCCAACGCAAGGTCCACCGCCGGTCGTCCCATCGACTCCCACTCGTGGGCCGGCAACGTCACGGTCGCCGGCTTCTCGAAGTCCGCGTTGATCAGCACGAGGCACGAGTCCCACCCCTCCGCCGAGTCGCGCCGCAACGCCACCACGCCAGCCCCCGCCGGGTCCAGCCGCCTCAGGCTTGCCCCGTCAAAGAAGCACGGGTGCGCCTTCAGCAAGCGCGCGAGGCGGCCCAGCTCGTCCACCAGGTTCACCGGGTTGCCCCAGTGCAACCCGCGCGAGGAATGCACGTTGACCTGCTCCGTCGCGCACCACTCGACCCCGTTGGTGTAGCCGAACGCCCCATGCAGGCTGGCCAGCGCATGGATGCGGTTCCGGTGCAGCGACCAACGCCGTCCCTCGGGCGTCAGCGGCGCATGCGGCCCCTTGCCCCGCGCCGCCAGCCGCGTGTTGTCATGCGTCTCGCTGTAGTGAACCAGCGTCCCGTGGCGCTCCGACGTCCGCAGCGCATGAGCGAGGTACCCGCCCACGTCGGCCGGGCCAAAGTTCTGGAACAACTCGCTGTACGCCCACTGCATTCCCCCGTCCGTCAGCAACGCGTCCGTCGCCTCCCACGACCCGCCCAACCCCTCCAGCAGGAACACCGTGTCGGGAAACTCCTGACGCACGCGCGCCGTGATGAACTGCCACACCGGCAGCGGCACCTTGTAGCCCGCGTCGCACCGGAACGCGTCCACGCCCCTTCGGCACCACGTGAGGAACACCCGCGCAAGGTAATCCCACAACGCCACGTGCCGTTGGTCGAACTCCACCAGGTCCTCCCAGACCGTCCCCCACGCCCCCGGGCTGTGGAACGTTCCATCCGAGCCCCTCAGGAACCACTCGGGATGGTCGTTCCACTCGCGGCTTCCCCAGCCCGTATGGTTGATCACCAGGTCCAGCATCAGGCGCCCGTCCATCCCATGCACGGCCCGCGCCAGCTCCTCAAACTGCTGCACCCCTGTCGTCCGGCGATCGAACTCAACCAACGCCGGGTCGATGGCCGCGAGGTCCTGCGCCGCATACGGCGAGCCCGCCCGGCCAAACCGGGCGAACGTCGTGGGCACCGGGCTCACCGGCAGCAAGTGCAGGATGCGCGCCCCCAGCCGGCCCATGATGTGCGGCAACTCCCGCGCCAGGGACCGCAACGTCCCGCCCGGCGGGATCACCGTCCACCCGCGCCGGTCCAGCGCCTGCAACTCAGGATGCGCGTGTTCCGCCG